>JAOAHH010000150.1 GCA_026415325.1 Thermodesulfobacteriota bacterium
GAGGTAGTCATGCTGGAGCGACAGAGCTTTCAAAACAAGGATTTAGTTCTGAAGGTATCCTCCAACTACGATCCCAGCAGGTTTGACCCGAATAAATACGAGGCATTTTTAGATGCCCTCTGCGGGGACAGGGAGTATCAAAAGGAAGCCATACGGGTTACCCTACGCTACTTCTTGGGCGGGGAATACCACAACCTCAAAGAACTGGCAGAAGAAAACTATCACAAGAACCCCAGACTTCAGGAAAAGTATCCATCATTTGAGGATTTCGTAACTCACTTACAGCTACCGGATAAGCTCTCCTGCTCCCTGGATCATGCGACGGCTACCGGCAAGAGTTATGTAATGTATGGGATTGCCCGCATTATGCTTGCCGAGGGCGCGGTGGATCAGGCGCTGGTTTTATGTCCCTCTAACACCATTGAAGCTGGTTTGACGGAGAAGTTTCGGAGCCTCTCCGCCGATAGAACCCTCAAAGACCTTCTGCCTGCCGATTCCAAGATAACCAATCCCCGCATTATAAACGCCTCCAACACCATTCAAAAGGGGGACATCTGCATTGAGAATATCCACGCCACCTACATCAACACCAAGTCCGCCATTGAGGATAGCCTCGTGGGTAAGGGGGAGCGGACCCTGATATTGAACGACGAGGCGCACCATTTGATGAGTCCTTCTGATACGGCGCTCAAGAAATGGAAGGAATTTTTGCTTGATCCCAAATACGGATTCAAATATATCGTGAATGTTTCGGGTACCTGCTATATCGGAGACGACTATTTCACGGATGTCATCCATCGCTTCTCCTTGAGGGATTCCATCGAGGAGAAGTTTGTCAAATCCATCCGCTATGTGGCGGAGGATTCCTCCGGGAGTGAGGATGAGAAGTTCCAAAAGATTTACGACAATCACATTGAGAATAAAACGGTCAAATACCGTAGGATAAAACCGATCACCATACTGGTTACCAAGAACATTGCCGCCTGCAAGCGCCTCACCGAGAAACTGATTGCTTTCCTTGCCGAGAAAGAAAAGATCAGCAAGGAGCAATCTGCCGAGAAGGTCTTGATTGTTACCTCTGCCAATGAGCACAAGAGCAATATCCCCATCCTGAGAAGGGTGGATGATAAGGACAATCCGATTGAGTGGATTACTTCGGTCAGTATGCTCTCCGAAGGCTGGGATGTGAAAAATGTCTTTCAGATTGTCCCTCATGAGGAGCGGGCGTTCAATTCAAAGCTTCTTATCGCTCAGGTCCTGGGGCGAGGACTCCGGGTGCCTGACGTTTATAGGGGCAATCAACCTGTCGTAACCGTTTTCAATCATGATAAGTGGTCAAGCAGCATCAAGCACCTGGTGGATGAAGTCCTGGAGATTGAGAAGCGCATATACTCCTACCCGGTGGAGAAGAAGGAGAACTACAATTTTGACCTTTACAACATTGACTATAGGCGTAACGAGGAGGAGGTGGAATACCCTCAGGAAGACTCCTTTGAGCTCCTGAAGAAAGGATATATTACCTATTCGAGCCAGGCGGAGGAGGTTGAAAAGAGCACTACCTATGTCAAGGCGGTCTCTGGTGAGCAGGATGTCAAGAAGACCCTCATTGAGTTCAAGATGTATTCGGTTGAAGAGGTAGCGCAGGATGTCTTCAATCGTCTTCTTATCTTTGATCAAGAGGCAGGGACCCACTATAGCGAGCAATTCCCTAAGATCAAGATCGCAGAAATTATCAAAAAGTCTCTTGAAGTGATTAAAGACAAAAGCGGCAGGGTGAGTGAAGCGAACCGTAATCAGACTCTGGCGGCATTCGGTGTTATCAGAAGAAGGGGGACAAAAAGCCTGCGCCTCAAGATTGAGGCACAGAAACTCATCAAAATAAACACGAAAGAGATTGCCAAGAACAGTTTGGGTGTAGGATCGCTTCGGCGTGATAGCACAGTCTTCTACGATGATTATTCCATGAGCGTGGGGGAGGCGGCGGATAGGAAGTTGATCAAGGAGCTTGAGGAGGACGAGAGCCTTCCCAGATCAGCCCTGATAAAGGTAACAAATAAATACAACTTCAAAACGCCCCTTAACGTGGCCCTGGCTTCCTATGAACCAGAACGGAGGTTTATAAGGGGGTTGACTGCCGATCAGACGGCCAAGGCGATAGATGCCTGGATCAAGTCCCTCGATGTAGGTTTCTACAGTATCGAATACTCTTGGCGCAAAGGAGAACACCCCAAGCAGGGAAGTTTTAACCCCGATTTCTTTATCAAGAAAGGCAACGATATTATTGTGGTGGAAATCAAGATGGACAATGATGTCTCCGATGAAAACAAGGCTAAACTCCGATATGCCAGGGAGCATTTTGAGAGGGTCAACGGGTTGCAGAAAGAGCAGAGGTATTATTTCAAATTCCTTTCTCCTGGAAGCTTTGACCTGTTTTTCAAGGCGTTGAGCAACGGCACTTACAAGGATTTCAAATCAGAACTTGAGGCAAAGTTAGAAGGATAGATTGATAAAGAAGTAACAGCGTCACGTCATCATATATCACTTTAATTTATCGAACAATTTATCCACCTTGTCTTGGAGCGTTTATTGGGCACGATATCTGCCATAGCACCCTTGATGCTGTTGCCTGCTGCTATCTATCCATCATGTACGTCTATTTCCTCACAGCCCTTTCACCTCATACTCCCATTCCTTGCGCGAGAATTTGAAAAGATTGCCTCCGAATTCAAGGCTGCGGATGAGCATTTAGTTTTCCATGTTTTGGTTGAGCACGTCTTTTTTTTCATCAGGGAAAAGGTTTGAATCGTATTCCAGGCTTCGTGTGCCAGAGGGGTTGAAATAGTATTCCATTCTAAAACTTCCCCAGCCATCAATTATTATATCTCCGTGCATTCTTCCATACTTTGCCTCTATAATCTTTCCTGAGTTATCCTTTGTTGATCTTACTCTAAAGATATAATTCCTATTTTCTTTAAAATCAGTTTTATGTTGAAAACCCCAACCAATACTATAATTTTTAGCACCTAATGTTAAGCTATGCACATATCCGTCATAAGGTGCTTCATATGGCCAGAAGTATTCGCTTTGATTTCCCTTTGGTATTGAGTATTCCTGAATGCCATCTTGTTCATTTGAAAACGTCAATGTATATGATGCATCCCAATCATCATTTTTAACGAATCTTATCTTGAATATAAAAACAAAATCACTGGTCACACCTTTTCCATGAGGTGCTACCCAATCGCCCTTTTCAAGATCATAGCCGACAGGCTCATTTAGAACAGGTATTTGCATGCCCATTGTATTTTTTACAAACATTTTTGTTGGATTCTTTACCTTTTTTAGCTTAATCTCCATCGTCGGATCCCATGGCCACCATAAAAGGTTAGCAATATTATCTTTGAACTCATATGTATCACCAGATGAATAGTAACCTTCTTTTCTAATCATATAGAACCAACGTCTTGGTGTTGCTTTTGTCAATGAGTACAACCCGTTTTTATCAGTTACACCATCTACGAACTTACTTGATGTGCCCCAGCCCATACCAAAACCTTTTGCATAATCATATCGTATAGTTACCGCAGCATTTTCTACGGGTTGCCCTTCATTATCAATAACCCTGAGTGTTACTTTGCCTAAAGGATAAAAAAATGCTTCTGAAGTCTCAGCAAGAGCTAACACCAGTAAAAATATGGTTAGTACCTTTGACAAGTTCATTCTAAAGTCCTCCTTTAAATTATCTGCATAATCCAACAATCCGTTTAAAAAACTTGTTTACATGTTGATATGACACGTCTTTATAGTCGCTATGAAACCACTGGTTTATATAATTGTCATTTAAATTAATTTTTCTGGGCCATTGACATAAAAACCCCTCCGTTATGATTCCTTTGTCACCAATGCTGGATAAATTTATATTTTGTGATTCTCTTACTGCTTTAGTAAAATTCCCCCCCATTGCCAGCGAGGTAGCGGGGAAGGCTTCGGCAAGCAGCCAGTCGCGCACCGGGACGTGTCGGGCATCAAGGTTTTTGTAATAGTCCTTTAGTGACGTTTGCCCGGCATTGCGCATGACAAAAGTACTGCCGCTGCGGCTATCAAAAAGTTCAAAAGGTTCTGCCCTAAAAAAAGGTTTGCGTTTGAGGTTTTCAATGAAAACATTATCAAGTATGCCGAGATCTTCAGGTTTTCTATTATAATGTGAATGATTCTCATTAAAACCCCATCCAGCAAACGGACTTTCAACGCCGCCGGCATTTATAATTAATGCGCCTGCCCTGCCTTTAAACTTTTCCTGCTTTACCCACGCCTTATCGGCAAAACAGCTCCAGCTTCCGTCGAAAATCATGTTGTCGCCGTGATAGGTTGCAAGAACTTCTTCGGTGCTTGAGTAAAAATTGTACATATTCGGGCTCACCACATCTTTAAACCTATTGCGCCAGGTGAGGAGCTTCCGGTTGTCATTCGTACCCTCAAAAAGGGTGTACCACTCGCTTGACAAAAGTTTTTTCTGGCCGGTTTGATTGTCGTGCCAACAGTCGTAATCGTAATACGTTTTCCATTTGTCGACCTTGATCATGCTATGGTCTTCGTCATAATTTTGCCCGTATGCCTCCAATGCCACGGCAGCATCAACGGCAAAATAGTTATCTACCTGCAATCCGTAATCCTGAATCGCAGCGCTTACCATAACATTCCCAAGGCTATGTGCTGCAACGCTCACGGTATTGCTTTTTCGCCGCACGATCTGATTGATAAAGGTTGCAAGAGGCTCTGCCATATTGAAAGCATTAACCACCGCCTGATGGTAATGCGGCGGCAGCGGCTTTGTCGTAAAAGACACTGGAGGATTGCTGTACCAGCTTACACCGTAGAAACTGCCGTTAAATCCGGTGTGATAGAACCGCTTGAATACCTCGGCAAACGTAGCAGTTGCAGCATTGCCATTGACATTGTAGCCGTGCACCCAGACAAGCGCGGTGCTGTTATCGTCCATGCAAAATGGTTTTTTGATACGCTCAAGCCGCTCGATATCGCCGCCGCAGTTCTTACCGTCAGGGCATCCAACGTTTCGGAAATTAGCATGATAATACATCTCTCGAACATCAAGCAGCTCAAGCGGAAACTCCTGCATATATACTGTTTTCCCGTCGGTTTTTGATTGTATGCAGAGCCTCAGCGGTTTGTCCGATAGCGAACGCGCTTCAAACAACAGAACATCTGTGGGGGGAGCTTCCAGCATTGCCACGAGCACGCTGTCGGGAATGGTGAAGCGGTCTGTCTCCGCGCCTATTTTCACAACCTGTTTCCGGCAGAGTTTTAATGCTTCATCGGGATCAGTAAGATAACGATGTGCGGCATCAGACGGTGCCGCATAGGTGCACAGTATGCCGATTGTTCCGGCTTCATGCTCGAGGCTGTATGCGTACCGGTCGGGAGGAAAGAAATTTAGAGCCTGTTGCAGCCTGAGACGCAGCGGGAAGAAGTCAAGCAAATCTCTGATGCCGTTGACATGATCATCGGTATTGTCTTCACGCTGGCCGGGCAAATCATCGGGCACTGCAAGTCCGAGCTGGTCATCAGTATCGTCGTTAATGCCTCGCTCAGGGTCTGCATCACCATCGTCATCGTCGTTTATCCAAAACCGCCACGGTCTTTTTATCGAAACCCTGCCGCGGTCAAGCTCATCAATAACCCCATCACGGTTGTAATCAGGGTCGATACCGATATCAAGGACGGTCACCCGAATCTCGTCGCGCATAACCCAACCTTCGGCAGAACCTCTCTGTCTGCTTTCAACCAGTATTATCTCGTCACCCGGAGCAAGACTCGGATTTACACCTTCGACAAAAAGCCGTATCGCATGACCTGTACCGAGCTGTGATGCCGTATACACCGAACCCGACTTTACAAAATGGCCTCCTGCCGCGCCCGGCTCGCTTACGTTTCTGCTCTGTGTCCCGTCAACCGTCCATATCCGCAACCTGCCTTCTGTCACTGTATAGCGATACGGGTTGTCATTTGTTCCTTCGCCGTTTCTTATGATGTCTGCGGGATTTGACTGGTTATAACTGAACCGAATCTCTATTATCGCAGGATCTGCAGATGGAGGTATCTCGAGGATCATCGGGACGAGATTGCCGCCGGCATCGCTGCCGTCATTGCCAAAGAGATTTATTCCGTCGGCAAAATCAGGCACGCCGTCTCCATCCATATCGCCGTTGTTGAGGGGGATAATTTTCCCCGGGTATTCGGGGCTTCCTTCATGGTTTTCAATCCGCTCCTCTTCGATCGTTCGCGCCGGGTCATGCAGCCATTGGTTGTTGTTTGAATCAATATCAAGATCGATGCCGTTTACCCGAAATGTTCCCCGGGTTGTCACCTGTCCGCCGGTAGGGAGCGGCAATGCAAGTACGACTTCTAAAAGGTCGCCGGGCGAAAACTGCGTGCTGTTGTCATAGCTGAAGGTAAAGGTGCCCACGCCATCAGCGCCGCTTTGTGTTACAGCATCAAGCGGTTTTGTTGTTTCATGTGTTATGGTTCCCGACGGCTGACAACCCGGTTTTGGCTGTCCCAACATGTCCATCACCATGTATTGAGCAGAACGTACGCCGTTATTTTTTTCAGGGCAGTAAATTGGATCACTTTCAAAGTCTATGTACATGACAAGCGTGTCTTTCAGAAACTCACCAATCGATCGGAGCGACAGGCTCATCATGCTGCATCCAGTGAGCAGCATGCTCGAAGCAGTACTCTGTTGCTGCATCACGAGAAGCGATAATATCATGCCCGTGGCGCTGTTTAAAAAACTTCTGACCGGCATGGTGCCGTCGCGGATGGAATCTGAGTTCGTCATGACGTTCAGCAACGCATTCTGTGCCGTTGTCTCGAAGGTAAGCCAGCTGTGATGATCCGGCGCCACAAGGTCGTTGAGGATATCGCTGATCGCTTCGGTTATTTGGCCACCATCTGCAGGTTTGAGGGAGTAAGGTTTTGGTTTGCAGCGGCTGATAAAGAACCCTTCCCTGAATGACCCCGTGGCGTTGCCCGGCGGGGTGAGACTTATGATCGGTGTGCCGGTGTACTGATTAACCGTTAGTTGTTGTTGTGGCACTATAACTATTTGGCCCAGTGTAAGCTCTCTGTTGATAACCGCGATGTCTTCGCGGGGCAGTTTAATATGCTTCATAAGTTCCGAACGATTTTGGGATGTAATTTCATAGATTGGCATGTGCTGATCAAGTGCGGTTTGGATGAGGCTGATGGCAGATACTGCATGTTGATGATAGAACTCGTTTAAAATCGTATGTTCCATAATGGATGAATACTGTGTTGCAATTCGTAAAAATGCTTCGCGCCGATTCCACGCATCTGTTTTGGGGATTGCCTGTATGCGGTTACCGGTTACATCAAGGAGGATCGTTGTGCTTTCAATGGCGACCGGAAAATAATCCATAAGCCATGAGACCTGAAGATGGCGCGACACGGTGAGCTCCGAAGGGTTGCGAAACCACTGCACACCTGCCTGTTGTGCTATGCTATCAACAATGGCATCGTACTGATAAAAGTAGCCGCATCCTGTCTGAAAAAGCTGTTCGCCGATCAGTGGCTCGACATCCGCAGCAGTTTCAGCAAGCGCTTTTTTATGGCGCTGCATGCTCGCATGCACATAATCGGTGGCAATGCGACCACAGTCAATTACAATCGTCATATAGTCACCGACCGTCACCAGCGTATCGCTTCGGCGCTGCGGGAATACGGTTTCACCGGGTTTATACAATTCGATACGAATGTTTTCGTCAAGCCCAAGCGAGATTGCCGCATTGTCGATGACGCCTTCGCGTTCTTTATGTTCGTTTTCGGCAACGACAACACCGTCGAGCGTAAGCTGGGGATACATGTGGATCAGGAAACAAGGAATCCCGAAGAGATTGCCGTCGTAGCGCTGCAAGAGGTCTTTGTCTGCAGGGGTTGCAGGACGGTAGGAAAGGGTAAGCCGCCTGCCGACAACGTTTGCCGTCGGCGTCATATACCGTATTTCCTGTGTGCCAAGCCCGCCTTCTTCCTCATCAGCATCAAGGTCGGTGCCCCAATAGGAAAGTTGGATTTTGATCCTGTGATGCATAAGCTCTGGGATTTTACTGTACCGGATCGCAGGTTCAGCGGCAAACGGCAGGGTGATTGGCAAAATCGGATCATGGCACGGATGTATTTCTGAATACCCAAATAATTCCCGAAGGGTCATCTGAGGATTTTCTTTTTCGATAACGTTTTCGAGAAGGTTTCGGTATGAATCGAGCGTTGTTGTAATGACCTCTGTATTCAATCCTGCAAGGCCACCGTCAGGTTGTATGGTCGCGCCGGCCGTAAGTTGCTGAATAAACGTCGCACTGTTAAACTGCAGCTGTTCAGGGCAGAATTTCCCGGCAATGTGGCGCATGGTTTTAAAGGCAGGTGCAAGAGGCACCCAGAGGGGGTGCAGGGAGCTGCGCTGCTGACCGCGGTAGTCGCCGTAAGGCATATAGGCTTCAACAAAGATATGCTTAAATCGTATCTGGACGATTTGTCCTGCGCGATACAGTTCTTCAACATCAGGGATGCCTGCAGTGGCAAGATAATATCCGACCTGACGGTTGTCATTCAGACCGAGCCAGTTTTTTGCGCGCTCGATGTCGAGTATTACCCGTGCCTCACCGTACCGTGCCGGATAGCCGCTCACGCGCAGGAGCGCTATCAAAAGGCTTGCCGTATCAGTGTCATTGCCACTGCCCTCGGCAAGGGTTCCCCGGGCTCCTTTGAGGCTTCCCCAATACGGCTGGTACGTGATATGGTCGCGAACATATTCGTAAATGCGGATTGGGTCGTGGTCTAAGCGTTGGGCAAGTGCTCGAATGGCATCGGTGAACACAACATCAACGCCGTCTTCATGAAGATCATCGCTTTTTGGTGGAATGAAAGCGTTGTTTGTTATCCCTGAGAGGGTGTTCAGCGGGTGGCGACCAATGGCATCTTCTTCGACATCGTGTAAAACTGCCGGTCGGACAATAGCAGAAATTCGTTCGTTGGTTAAACCATCACTCTGAAATCGAGCGTTATCATGACGCTTTCTCCGGAAAGGAAAATTGTCAAGGTTTCCACTCTGGCAGTGCTGTATAAAACGATCAACTTTTTCGGTAAGCCGCTTCCGAAGATGCTGAACGCGCGTGTTCAGCACCGGATCAGCTCCGGAAGCTTTGAGTGCCGTGTCGATCTGATCAAGTGCCGCAAGGCATTCGGACGTGTGATGCCGTACCATGCCAGCGACACGGACAAGATCTGTTGTGATTGTCTCTTTCTCTGCAGCGGTGGGAATATCCTGCATGAGACGAGAAGAAAGACGCATATACGTTTCATAATAGATGCTCGCTTCGCCTGTATGGAATCTGAGGTTATTAAGATGGGTGGCTAAACTATTATCAAGAGATGCCGGCGTTGCACGATGAGGGAAAAAGAATTGGCTAAGGAAAATAGAGGCAGCGCACAGATACAGTGCGCTTTTACGGCAGGTACCCATAACACCCTCCTTTTTTTTGTTCAGGTACGCAGCGCTCTCCGCAAGGTAATGCGGTTATGTTGTGTTATTGTAACATACTATAGGTTACATATTTAGGGCAACTGCTATTTTCATCTCTCATTATTAAGATCTTTATTCCTCAGGCGGCTTCATCATGCAAAAGATTTTCGCGCCGCCAAGACCCGACGGAGTGGAACTTGCTCCTTTGCTCCCCGAGACGTAGAGCTTGCCGTTGTAAGTCGCAAACGCTTCAAAAATAATGATGTCAGCGTCTCCGAAGCCGTTGTCGGTAACCTGTGTCCAGGTAACACCATCGCGCGTCCGCCAGAGTTGAGAACCTTTAAGCTCTGCTTTATCAGGAGGAATGGTGTATTCCGGGATGTATTGGGTGACGATACCGGCATACATGGTATTGCCGAATGCAAAGAGGTTAACCGACAGGTTCTGATAATTGCCGTCGCTGTAGCGGTAGCCGTCAAATCCGTTTGGATACGCAGAGGTTCCGCCGACACTATAATGCCATGCACCGTCTTCAGAGCTTCCGGTATCGGTGTACAGAACCCGTGCTCCTTCACCGGTCACGCCGACAAATAGCTTATTGTTGAATACCTCAAGATCCCACGGCATAAAGTTTTCCTGATTGGTGCCGCAGGTCGGGCTGCTTCCAAATCCGTTTTCGTTTGTCCCGGTTGTGTTTTCATCTATTGCACTGTCAACAATCAATTCCCATCCCGTATCGGTCAGTTTTGCCATGCGAGAGCAGCCGCCGCGATCGCCGCTCGTTCCAGTGCCGCCGGCATAGAGGATTGGCGTACCCGATATGGATGACACGACAAGATCGGTCACGCTGCTTGAAACAGGCTTAAGACCGCCCGGATATGCGCTGCTTGAATGATAATTGCCGAAACTCGAGTAGCAGTACGGGGGCGGAACAGGAAGAGCGGATTGGGTTACGGTCCAGTCATCACCGTTTTCGGTATACCAAACCTGCCCCCCATATTCATAGTTTAGGCCGGTGCTCACATAGAGTTTGTCATCGAAAATCACCATTGCGGTTATGGTTTTGTTCCATACCTCCCCAAAACCGCTTTCATCATCCCCAATACCGATTTCATAAGAGTCGCCAACCTTGACACTGCCAAGTGTATAAGAATAGGCGGGAAACGGATTATTATAATTTTTTTCCGAACAGACGGTATATTCTGTTTCGTTGCCTTCAGCGTTATAGGTGCCCGCAGCTTCATTTTGTTGAACGATGAGCGTGTCGACGGTATTTCCCACGATTCTGAACTTTCGATACTTGCCCTCACCCGATGTTATTTGGAGAAATCCTCCAACCCACATGTCATTTTGCCAACTTTTTGACGCATCGGTGAAACGGGCGGTTGTTTCGCCGTCACCTTCACTGCACCCGGTAATACTCGTTATAGTCCCCGCTTCATCCACATCTTTCAGGTCGCTGATGACCGGTTCCCACGTCTGGCCATCAAAGCGCCAGATTTCACAGCCTGTTGAACCGAGGAAACTCCCTTGCAAACCTGATGAGAAACCGAAATAGAGCTTGCCTTTGAACACTGCCATACGCGCCCAGACATTGTTGATACGGGGGTTGCCGTAAACGCCGTTGGTAATGCCGCCCGGGAACAGCACCTGCTCCCACGTTGTGCCGTCATAGCGCCATACTTCACCGCCCTGCGCCTGATTGCGGGTAAGTGCATACAGCTTCCCGTTATATTCGGTCATCGCGACGACCGAAAAGTTGTTAGCATTTCCAAAACCGGGCGTATTCACGATTTTCCATACCGAGCCATCTTTTGAAGGTATGTTTCCGCAGGAAGAAAACAGAACGGAGCAGAGCAGCAGTGTTGCAACGGTGAGCAATGGCCGACTATTTTTTGTTTTCGTTTTTTTCATAGGTCACCTCCTTTAATAACTACAGTTATATGGTTAATAGCGCATTCAGAACGCTGGTTATATAGACTTATTTTTCAGCATTGTCAAAGGTTACAACACAAGTTTGATATTGTCAAAATACAATGTATGTTGCCTGTCGGGGCGATACATAAAAACCATAAACCTTCGAATCTCCTTTGTCCGCAATGGCCGTTGTGTCTTACATCCTTTTAAACTTGCTATGCCAATGGTTATTGCATTGTGTCCCGGCCGGAGCTTCAGATATTGAATATGACAGTCATAAAACGCAGGACTCGTGCGGCGGTCGTCGATTCTGAGTGTCACGGTAATTATGCTGTCGCTTGGATTGTAGATATCAAAACACAGTGCCCTGTACCTGCTCCAGTCCTGCGTACGCATGAGGGGTTCAAAGCGCGGATAGTGCGAGGGATAAAAATCAACCTTAAGCGAATACTCGCCTTGCGTTGCATGTTCGCGCGCCCGGGTATACATGGTTTTGCAGTACCACCATAGCCGGTCAAGATCTGCATCTCGTTCAAAACCAAACAGTAAAAGATCACTCTGGGAGGTGCTCGTGCATCCGGCGCCAATGCAGCAAATGCTGACAAGAAGGTATCGCAACAACGCGTTCATATAAAATGTACGACTACAATTTCAGGTGGCCGAAGAAAGCGCACCGGCAGAGTGCTCGTGCCGATACCAGTGGTAACATACATTATTTTTCGTCCCTTGCGAAACAACCCGCGCATATATTTAAGTTGCGTATAACCTATTTTTTCCCAAAAAAACCGGGGCAATGCCAATTGGCCGCCGTGGGTGTCACCGGCAAGAACCGAGATCGAACAATTATCGCTTATAGCTTCAAAAACCATCGGTTCATGCGTGAGGAGTATTGTTCCAGGGTGTTGTGTCAGATGTTTAACTGTCTCATGTGGTGAACCATTATCAAGAAGATAATCAGCCCCGGCAATCCACACCGTGCCACGTGGCAATTTGATAGGTTCTATTTGGTTTTTTAAAATTCGCACCCGATGTCGGGTGGTCGGCATTGTCGAATTCGGCGTATGGCAAAACAAGCAACTTTTCCTTGAAACACTATAGTCGTAGTCACCCATGACAGCCCACACGCCGAGTGAGGCGTTGAGGCGGTTCATAAAATCAAGAGCGGGTTCATAGTCACCTTTCCACGATACATAATCACCGGTTAGAAAAATAATGTCAGGACGTAACTCGTCGAGCATACGGAGTATTTTTTTTTCACGTATGCCGATCCGGCCGATATGCAAGTCTGACAGATAAACAACAGTGCGCGACTCCAAAACATATCGAGCTGCGGGATTTTCAATAAACACGTGTTGGACTTTGATGGTATACGGTTCGATTAAAAAAGCGTATGCGATAATGCACAAAATTGCGATTGAAAGGATTGCACAGGAAAGAAGAAACCATATACGTAAGATGTTGCAAACATGTTTGATAAACATCGGATCTGTTTATTTATTGGTGTGACGGCACATGCACGATGTGCATTTTTCAAAAAATCCATGTATTCATATGCTTTATACCGAGCATCTTTGGTTGCTGCAATACTGTTTTTGCCAGGCTGAAAACAAAAGTACACCAAGGAGGCTTTCATATTGACACGCACTCTGCATCGCTTTATTATATTTCTGCTTCACAAATATTAATTTAAAAGGGGGTATCTATGAAAAAAGATCATCTGCAGATAATTCTTGAGGATATCCAGAGTAAATTCGAACTTGTGCTTGAAGGCCATGAAGCCATCAGACGGGAATTCAACAGCCGTTTTGATGAGATGGATGAAAAGATAGAAATGAACAGCACGATGATCCGAGCATTAAATAAGAAAATTGATGCGGTCGATGAACGTTTGAGTGCGAAGATTGAGGGGGGAGATAATCGATTATGTGCCAAGATAGATGAGGTGGATAAACGGTTAAGCATCAAGATTGATGAGGTGGATAATCGATTGAGCAGCAAGATAGATGAGGTGGATAGACGGTTGAGTGCTAAGATAGATGAGGTCGATCAACGGCTGAGTACTAAGATAGATGATGTAGCTGTACAATTGAGCGCTAAAATAAATGAAGTAAACGCTGATCTCGGAGGTAAAATAGCTGCTGTTGCTGCCGACCTTGCAGCACACCGTGCGGATACGGAAAGTCATGGAAAACGGTTTACAACTTTCGGCAGCGCGTAGGCAGTCTTGTTTCTGCATATACCGGAACAGTAAAACAAGTCCTCAGTACCGATAGAGGATTACCTACCCCCTCAGGAAATGCCGGTCAAAGTCCTTCCACACCGGTTCAAGATTTTTTCTGTAAAGCATAGCGGCAACCTCTGCAGGTGGGCGGGTATCTGCAACCTCAAATTGTTCAAGTGCATCGTCACTCAGGCTATAACCGCCCGGCTTTGTCTTTGATCCGGCGCTCATTCGGGTAATTCCCAGCCCTGCCATGCCGTCGCGAAACGCCGGCTTTTCGCGGGTTGACAGCACCAGATCAACATCGGGCAAGGCCATACGCAGTGCAAACACGATTTGCGCAAGATCGCGGTCTGATACCGCAGCCGGAGGCACAAAGCCGCCGCATGCTGCCCGAAGACGTGGAAACGATATGGCAACCTGGGCTTTCCAAAAGGTTTTCATCAGATATGCAGCATGGTGTCCCAGAATACTGATGTCGATGCGAAAATCGGTCAGCCCAAGCAGCGCGCCGATACCGATTTCGCGATAGCCGGCACGGCCTGCGCGTTCGGGTGCAAGCAGCCGATAGTCAAAGTCGGCCTTCGGACCGTTATGCATCGCCCGATATACTGCACGATCATAGGTTTCCTGATAAATTGCTATGCCGGTAACTCCCGCATCTCCTAAACGCCGATATTCATTTTCTTCAAGGGGATAGACTTCAATGGTGACAGCGGCAAACTTTTCAGATAATCGCCTGACAATTGCTTCAAGATAGGAAGGGGGTACCTTTTCCCGGTGTTCGCCCGATACCAGCAGCAGATGCCGAAATCCCTGTGCATGGAGGGCATCGGCTTCCTGCAGGGCTTGTTCTATGGTAAGGGTGAGGCGTTCTATGTTGTTTGTTCGGTTGAACCCACAATATGCGCAGGCGTTAACACATTCATTTGAAATATAGAGCGGTGCATACAGGCGTATAACACTTCCAAAACGCAGCAGTGTTATCTGTCGGGCGATTGTTGCCATCTGTTCAAGGTAATCTGCAGCAGCCGGAGAAAGCAACACTGGTAAGTCGGCAACATCCCAGTGTCGCTGCGCAAGCGTTCGAGCGACGTCTGCTGCGGTTGCACGGTATGTCACCTCTTTTATTGTGTTAAAATCAGTTTGTTTGAGCACATCGAGGAACGACATAACGACAAAGGCTTACGACAGATAGATACGATTTTTCAGTTGCCCACTGTTTTACCGATTTGTAGCGACCATAGAGCTCGTGACGCCGGTTCTGCTTTTGTGTATGGACAATATGTCCAGAGACACACTTCATGCGGTGATGATCACTCCACGAACAATTCTCATGCCCAGCCATCGGCATCTAAGAATCCAAGAATCCGGTAAGCGGGCTTGATGCAACCGCACGGTCTTGCTGCTCGATCGGACCTGCATCAAGCGCAGCTTCGGCACTTTCAACTGCAAGTCGAAATGCATGTGCCATACGCACCGGATCACGTGCTACGGCAATTGCCGTATTAACAAGCACTGCATCGGCACCGAGTTCAAGTGCCTGCGCAGCATGTGACGGAAGCCCAAGGCCTGCGTCGACGACGACGGGCACCGAAGCCTGCTGAACGATGATTTTTACAAATTCTTCGGTTTTAATGCCACGCGCGGAACCGATCGGGGAACCGAGCGGCATAACCGCAGCACAACCGACATCCTCAAGTCTCTTTGCAAGCGTGGGATCGGCATGGATGTAGGGAAGCACAGTAAAGCCCTCGTGAACAAGAATCTCGGCAGCCTTGAGCGTTTCTGCGGGATCCGGCAGCAGGTATACCGGATCAGGGGTTACTTCGAGTTTTATCCACGTCAAACCTGATGCTGCCCGTGCAAGTCGGGCGAGGCGCACGGCTTCATCAGCAGTCTTTGCGCCTGAAGTATTCGGCACAACAAGATATTTTTGAAAATCAATCGCGCTCAGCGTCGGATCGGGCTCATCAAAGCTTATCCGCCTGAGTGCAACTGTCACCAATTCGGTTCCTGATGCCTCGAGAGCTGCTGCAAGCACAGCGGGAGAGGGGTATTTTCCGGTACCGACAAACAGCCGAGATCTGAATTTTTTTCCGGCAATAACTAAAGGTGCCACATCAACCTCCTCCGACAAACGATACAATTTCCACCCGATCACCGTCATACACCATAAAAGAGTTAAAATGTTCTGGGGAAACAATTTCTCCATTGACTTCAACCGCAACCCGTTCGGGGCGAACGCCAAGAAAGGTAAGAAGCTCACCGACCGTTTGCCGCTGGTTCGGGAGTATTCGTTCCTGTCCATTGAGCCGGATCTTCATTGTTGGACACCTGCTATGATTCTGATGATAACATGGGCCTGCATTGAAGCGGCAATGCCCACCCGGGAGGCAAACAAGCCTTCGCTTTGCTCCATATCGCTCTGCATATCACCAACGACATAGAAACGGTCTGATACCCGGACGGTCCTAATAAGTTCTCCTGGTCCGATGCCTGCAAGACCTGATGTTGCCACGACGATGCATGAAGGCAGTGCGCTGCGAAGTCCGGCAACAAGTGCTGCTTTGCGTTCAGCACTGTCGAAACATTCTGCAACAATCGAGCATGGTTGAAAAATGCGCGCACAGTTTTCAGCCGTTATGAATTCTCTGACCGGAACGATATTCGTGCAGGGGCAGGCTGCTGTAAGGTTTTCGGCAAGCGCTTTAACCTTTGGCATGCCGATCTGACTGATCGTATACCGCTGACGATTAAGGTTTGACGGCTCGATAACATCATGGTCAACGATGATCAGTTTCCCGATGCCGGCGCGTGCTAGCACTTCGGCAACAACCGTACCCAGCCCACCACATCCTGCAATGCCGACACAAGCGGTGCGGAGCCGCTCGGTAATCGCAGGCGACTGCCGGTCATGCACATGGAGATGGATTTCAGAACTTATTGTATCACTATTCCGGTTCATCGGGTGATCTAAAAAACATCGTGATTCCCGCAACGGAAAAGTCATGCTGGAGCTCATTCCGAAGCTGTGTAATCCGCTGCCGGGTGATGCCGCCAAGGAGCACAACCCGCTCGCCGAATAGTTCGGTGAGCACGCGGATCTGCGACCGGGGCAACACCGGCCTTGTATCGTCATGTTTTGACAGCGGTTGGAATACAGGAGACAAGAAAACGTAATCTATACCGCGCTGCAAAAGATCACGGGCATTCTCTACCGTATGAGATGATGCAGTTGTTATGATACCGGCGCGCAACGGTTTCCAGACAAAGTTGTTATGTTCAACGCTTGTGAAATGCCGTCCATGGGGGATATCAGGAAGCCGGTCTGCCTGACGATATGGAACGATGGGAACAATTCCCGCTGCATGGACGTTTTGTGCAAGACTGACAATGTCATTATAAAGTAACGGTGAGCGAAGGTAAAGAAAAGTTACGTTGCTGCGACACAGCTGACCTATATGGTCGATAACCGTAGTGGATGTACACGTGTCAGGGGTGATTGCAAAATATTTCATGACCTTCAATAGAAGATTGCCACGTTTATGCAGTTTCAGGAGGTGGATCGTTCTCACACTTAATCAGGGTAAGCCGGCGGTTTTTGCTCTTTAACGTTTTCTTTCCCTCTTCAGAGGGGTTTTTCTGGGATGGCTGGGTGTCGACGGCGATCATAAAATGCTCCTGCCCATTGATCGTAAAAATTTCTCCGGTCATCTGCGGGGTGCGAAGAATCCAGGTCATATCCACCGGCGGCACCACAAGCAGTTTAAAAAAGACATTATACCAGTTTTTCTTGATGTTTGGCTCAATGTGATGGATGACTCCGTAAAAAAGTCCGGTCGGCATGCCAATCAAGACGATATCGCCTGCCGCAGTAGTAGCCTTAAACGACATGCGTGTTTTTAAGGTTGCAAGGATGGTTTGCATATTCATAACAGAAGCGGCGTTTTTAACGTTTTGTTCTTTTAATGTTCAAGTATATCATCAATCACCGCTTTTGGATATCTGAACTTTATCTCCATAATGTGATACGGCCAAAACGGGTTGCAGAAGGGCAGGATATGATAATATAATGGGAAACACTCATTACGACAGCATATTCTAATGACAAGGAACAATATGTTGCTGACCGCGAAAGTACCAACCCCCACCGTAGAGGATGAGCTCACGTTTATTCTCAAGGAACTTGAGCCATCCGGCAATATTCCTTATATTCCGATGCTTTTCCTTCGCTATGCCGTTGAAACGATCCGCACGCTCAGGGTGCGGGAGCACCTTGATGTTGCTCCAGCCACACCGCTTTCAGCTGCCATGCGAAGTAAGGAGATCGCCTTTCAGGAAGGCTTGCCGGTAGTAACGTACCGCATTATCACCGATGCAGTATCCGAAACCGTCTTGCGCGAGGCAAAAGGACGGGAGCAGGTCAGCGAAAAGATTTTCAGCGCTTTCCCGGATGTGCGTTCCTATCTTTGTCATTGTCTGCAGGGCATTGATATGGTTGGTATTGCGCATGCGCTGAAAATCGATATGCAGTGCCGGTGCAATATTGGTGCGCTGCTCCGCCGCTCTATTTTAGAAGGGAGAGATCCGCAGGGGCTTGACCTGTTGACGGTGTGGGTTGCGCAGCATGAGCGCATGCGGTATTATCAACTTTATGAGGTGATAGCGGCATATCTTGACGTTTTTTTGCTCTAGGAAACGAAGCCTGATGAGGAGTTGATGAGCAGCCTGACATTCCATGCGGCCCAAGGTATTGTCACCGGAGCAGCGCTTTATCCTTTTTTGGGTGATAACGTCATCCCTTTTGGACTGGCCACGGTACTAATCGACCTTGATCATGTCGTTGAATACATCCGCGACACAAGGTGCTTTGACGTCCGCGGCATATTCACCTATGCAAAGCTTACCGAGCTTAACCTTAAGCGGAATTTTCTCGTTTTGAGCGCTTTTCATACCGTTGAATGTTGTGCCCTGATTGCACTGCTCGCATGGTTCTATCCGATGCTCTGGTATGTGCTTGCAGGGATGCTGTATCATATGGCTGCAGATTTTGTAAATCTTATAAAACTCGGCAAGCCGTTTGGCCGCGCATATTCTCTCCTTGAATACAGTATCCGGGCGAAAAGGCCTAACACGATTACCTCAATGCAGGCGATGCTGAGTCGCCCGGATGTCGTCATGGAGGGAGCGGATGACGTTAAGCGATGGAGGGAGCGGTGGCACAAGAGTTGGTCTGGAAACAGTGGAAATGAACATATCCCCTGCTGTGCGCAGTCGCGGGGAACAGAGCAGAATAGGCAATGACATGAAGGTTGAGGTTAAGCTTTTTACTGTATTACAAAAATATGCGCCGGGTGGAATACGCGGGCAGACTACTGTGGAATGCCCCGGGGGTGAAACCATCGGGCAGCTTCTGAACCGGCTTTCCATACCCCAGACCATTCCGCTCGTCATTCTTGTCAATGGTGTACAAAAGGGGCGGGACGATGTTTTGCAGGACGGAGACAGACTGGATGTTTTTCCGCCTATTGCAGGAGGATAACCTATGGGACAGACGTATGTTCGCGCATCTTTTGGCACCGGCAGGCACCGCATTGCAGCGGCAGCATTGTGTATCGGCGATGATATTAGCGTTGGCATATGGGGCGGATCGCGGCCTCATATCGGCTCTGTAGCAATTGCAGTGCCCCGCCAAAGCCTGAGCGGTTCTGGTCAACTCAGGGCAACATCTTCGGTGTTTAATTTCACAGGCCACAAAGATGAAACGGTCGCGCGCGAAATAGCAGAGAGCATTGCCATGCGGCTGAACAGGAATGTTGTCGCGACTGCAGGTATCCATGTTGATCGGATGACACATCGTGATTTGCTGCAGGTTTTTGATAATGTTGCAAAGCTGAAAGAGCGCCTCATTGCACACCTTGAGCGGCGGCTGCGATGAACAAGCGATTTATTGTCGGAATCAGCGGTGCCAGCGGCGCGATTTACGGTGTACGGCTGCTCGAGGCGCTTCGCGCCTTTGACGAGATCGAGCTTCATCTTATCATCAGTAAGGCGGCATCGTATATTTTTGAAAATGAGCTTGGCGCCAGTGCTCTTGATAAGGCGCAGGGGCTTGCCCACCGGTGCTATGACAACGACGTTCTTGCTGCGCCTATTGCAAGCGGGTCGTTTCGTACCGAAGGGATGATCATTGCGCCGTGCAGCGTTAAAACGCTTGCGGCAATCGCCCATGGCTATGGAGATACTCTGATGATGCGCGCAGCAGATGTTGTTCTAAAGGAACGAAGGAAACTTGTGCTGGTGGTTCGGGAAACGCCGCTCCATCTGGAACATATTGAAAACATGGCGCGCGTCACCCGTATGGGAGGTGTTATCCTGCCACCGGTTCCGGCATTCTACCATAAACCGCGCACTATCGACGATATCGTAAACCATACCGTCGGAAAGGTGCTCGATCTATTCAATCTGTCACACTTCCTCTATGAACGGTGGGGCGGCGGATAATTGAGCCACACCTACGGAACGCCGCATTTCACTCATTCTGCTACTGCTTTCCGAGAGATTTTTTAAACGTTTCCCAGTTCCGGAGCACCGTCAGCGCGCTTTGCAGTTGCTTATCCTCGGCAACGTGTCGTTCACCGGGCCGCTGTTCATAAAAAACCTCGCCGGTTTCGTTGTCGGGTTCAGCAGTCTCGGTGCCTTTAAAATGATTGATCAGATCTTTTTCCCGAAACTGTTTTGATTTTTTACCTGTGGCAGTTCGATTGTCAGCGTCCTCAACGACAATGTCGGGGCTAATGCCTTTTTCCTGAATCGAGCGGTGATGTGGCGTGTAATATTTTGCCGTCGTGATGCGAAGCCCTGAACCGTCGCTCA
This sequence comes from Thermodesulfobacteriota bacterium, assembly GCA_026415325.1. Taxonomy (GTDB): domain Bacteria; phylum Desulfobacterota; class WTBG01; order CAIYCZ01; family CAIRTM01; genus JAOAHH01. The sequence goes on from JAOAHH010000150.1 coordinate 20,574, forward strand.
GTGGGAAAATCGTCTGTACGGTTCCCTTACCGAAGGTTTGAGTCCCGACAATAATCGCCTTATCATAATCTTGCAGGGCCCCGGCGACGATTTCCGCGGCACTTGCACTGCCGCTGTTCACCAGTACCACAACCGGGCAGGCGATTATTTCGTTATCCGGATGGGCATAGAACTGCATTTTTTGATTCTCCGTTCTCCCCTCGGTATAGACGATGAGGCCTGCGTCGAGAAACCAATCTGCGATCTTGACCGCCTGATCGAGCAAACCGCCAGGATTGCTGCGAAGGTCAAGGACAAGGCCGCGCGGCGAGGAGATATGCGCCGTGATGTCTTTCCATGCTTTCGAGAAATCCTCGGCAGTGCTTTCCTGAAACTGCGCGATCCGGATGTATCCGAAGGCGTCTTCGAGCACTTTGTGTTTTACGCTTTTAATTTTGATAATATCGCGCACGATGGAAAGCGTACGCGGCTCTTTCACCCCTTCACGCACAATCGTTAGCTTTACTGCGGTACCGGGCTTCCCCCTCATTTTTTTGACCGCATCGAAAAGGGTCATGTTTTTTGTCGGTTCATCATTGATTTTAATGATTTTATCGCCCGTCTTAATACCTGCGTGGAACGCCGGCGTGTCCTCAATCGGTGCAACAACCGTCAACACTTCGTCTTTGACGATAATTTCTATGCCGATTCCTCCAAAACTTCCCTTTGTTTCGACCTGCATTTCCCGGTACAAATCCGGCGGCATAAACGCCGAATGCGGGTCGAGGCTTGCCGTCATGCCTTTGATGGCATTATAGATGGCGTTTTTTATATCGATTTCGTCAACATAGTTGTTCTGGATGATCGCAAGTGCATCAGAAAAGGTTTTTAAATGGTCATAGACCTCTTGGGTGCGGGCAGCAATTTGCCTATTGGTCGTGCACAACACAAAGAGGCCGCAAAACAAAGCGATGCACAGCACCACGGAATATTTTTTAACCATAAGGGAAAACCCTCCAAGCGATGTATTCTGTATGGTGTGGAAAAGGGCGCATTGCCGGTCGCATCATAACCCGTTTTCGGTGTTATGTAAAGTCATGCATGATCCATTCAAGCGGATCCTGCGGTTTCCCGTGGTGGCGGATTTCAAAATAAAGACAGGCGCCGCGCATCGAATAGCTGTCGCCGACAAGCGCAACGGTTTCTCCTGCGCGGATTGAATCCCCTACTTTTTTCAAGAGTTTTGAAGCGCGGCCGCAGAGGCTGTAATAACCGTCGCCATGATCGACGATGAGCATAAATCCGTAGCCCTTGACCCAATCGGCAAACACAACCGTGCCGTCATGAACCGCACGGATTTCAGTGCCGTAGGGGCAGGATATTTCAATACCCTTCTGAAACGTTGCAATGTGCAGGTCCGGATGCTCGCGTTTGCCGAATGAGCTGATCAAGGTGCCTTTGACCGGCGGCGGCAGCTTTCCTTTGAGCATGGCAAAGCTCATCGTCTGAGGCATGGGGGATTCTGGTCGCTGGGGAAGGCGGTCAACAAGGTTTTGCAATTCACGGGCGCTTCGCTCGAGCTCTTCAAGCATCTGCGTCTGCAGGGTTTTCTCCTTTTGGATTGATGCAAGGATCCGAGTCTTTTCCTGACGGGTTTGCAGCATCTGTGAACGCATTCGGGTAAGCTCTTCTTTTGCGGTACTCAGCGCTTGTTGTTGGGCTTCAAGCTCCTGGATGCGGCGCGCGCGCTCCTCAAGCAATTGGCGTGTCCGGGCAAACAAAGAGATATCGCTTTTGAGAATGTCGTCGAGATATTTGCTGTAACGCACCAGTGCAGTATACGACGGCGCAGCGAGATACATCGGCAGTACACCGTGTCGGTACCATTTGTACATAGCACAGAGGCGCTCTGTTAGTTGTCGTTGTAATACAGCATGGCGCCGCGAGAGCATTTCTGTCTGCGCCTGGATACGCCGCAGGGTTTGCTGCTGGGTGTCAATTTGCGCAGTCAACGAAGCGATGTCATCGGTGGAGCGGAGAAGCTGGCGTTCGATCATGTCAAGAGCGGCAATGACTTCCGCTTCATGTTGCTTAACTTGTTCAAGGGCTGTTTTGTGCTGTTCGATTTTTCGGGCAACGTCTGAGGTGGCTGATGCAGAAGCAGAAGAAGCATTGTCGAGAGCTTTGGCACTATGCGGTTTTGTTACGAGTGCCGCTGTGATGATAAGACAGAGCGTCATAACGGCTCGACGAATGCGCATCAGGCATGTATCTCCTCAAGCCCTCCGACCGCGCACAAGCTCCCGGCAAGCCCAAGACCTGCGCCGAGCGCAAGGAATGCGCAGCAGGACAGCGGATCAAGAAAAATCAAGCGGTGCATGCCGGCATACAGTGCCATGAGGTGCTGGAGCGGCTCGCGCACCGCAAGGCCGGCGAGAGAGACTACGAGAATGGCAATCGCAACGCCTATAATACCCTGCAGCATTCCTTCAATACATAATGGCGTTTTAATAAAGGCAGTGGTTGCACCAACAAGCTTCATAATCTCGATTTCATCACGCCTGCTGGTAAGGAGCAGTTTAAGCGTGTTATTAACGATCAGCAGCGAAAAGAGGAACAGTAATCCGGCAAGAACAATCCCTGTTATTTTCAGGATATCAAACAAGGCAGAAAATCGCTCAATCCATGCACGTCCGTATTCTACATCATCGACAGCGTCAATTTTCTTCAGTGTTGCAGCAACAGCAGCCATTTGTTCGTCATCCTTTATATCAGGTGAGAGGCGCAGCTCGAAGGAATGACCGAGAGGGTTTTCGTTAAGCCCTTCGAGAATGCTGTCCTGCCCTTGCAACATCATTCGGAATTGCTGCAGCGCATCATCACGCGAAACAAAATGGAGCGAGCGCACTTCAGGCAGAGACTCAATCAGACGACGGGCGCGCTCGACATCCGACGGTGTTGCCGTGCGCTTCAGGTAGACGATCATCTGGATGCGTTCAGCCCAGAGGGTTTTCAGCGCAGCCGCATTGGTAAGCACCACCACAAAGGTAATGCAGATAATAAACGTAAGAGCGATGGTCGATATGGCAAGCACATTCAGACCGAAGTTTGCCCTCATGTTGCGAAAAGCCGTTTTTATGCAATAGAGTATTTTATTGAACATACGGGACGTGCCTACGATGCTGACAGATGCGAATGTTCCAAGAGCCTTCCATGGGAGAGCGCAACGATGTTGTGGGAAAACGTTTCGGCCATATCACGGTTGTGGGTTGCGATCACGATGGTGGTGCCACGGGTGTTGATGGCTTTAAAAAGTTTCATGATTTCAAGGGCCAGCCCCGGGTCGAGATTGCCGGTCGGTTCGTCTGCAAGCAGCAACATCGGATTGTTGATGATGGCGCGGGCAATTGCCACGCGCTGCTGCTCACCACCTGAAAGGTACGGCGGATAGGAATCAATTTTTTGCAGCAGGCCGACCCATTTTACAACCTGCCAAACGCGGCGTTTTATGAGTTTGCGGTTAAGCCCGATAATCTCAAGGCCTAAGGCAACATTTTCAAATACGGTTTTGCCGGGCAACAGCTTAAAATCCTGAAAGACGACGCCAAGTTTTCTGCGGAAATGCGGAATGGCGGAAGATTTCATGCGCGTGATGTTGACGCCGTTGACGATGATCTCTCCTTCGGTCGGCCGCTCTGATAAAAAAATCAGTTTTAACAGTGTAGTTTTCCCGGCGCCGCTCGGTCCCGTCAGGAAAACAAAATCTCCTTTGTTAATGGTGAGATTAATATCGCTCAGCGCAGGAGTAGAGTTGTAACACTTTGAAACGTTGTGAAATTCTATTATTGCATGCATGGTTTATGCTCATGCACTGTCATTAAATTATTTTCTCAATTAGCATAATGCCGCTCACATGGCAAGCTAATTGCCCCGGTTACATGCTCTGCCGGCTCTGAGGTGAGCGTATCCGGACGTGTACCGGCGTTGTTTGACAATCCGGGTGAAATTCTATATGGTAGTATACATTTCCCACTGCACACAAGATCAACACATGGAACAAGCACTTTTTATTAGCAAGCCCGATACAGCACACTATCTCACCGAAGATTTTACCCGGCTCTATTACGGACAGGAATTCTGCGAGCGCCTTTTGCCTGACGAGACACAGCTTAAAGAGGTGCTGTCATTTGCGCAGGAACACCGGCTTGAGATTACATTCGTGACACCCTATGTCACCAATCGGGGGCTCGCACACCTTGAACGGTTGTTCGGCCTCCTGTCAGAAAAGAAACCGGACATCGAGGTCGTGTTCAACGACTGGGGCGTACTGCATTTGCTCCGCACATCGTTTCCTGAGGCGCAGCCGGTTTTGGGGCGGCTGCTCAATAAAATGAAACGCGGCCCACGTATCATGAACATCTACGAGAAAATGCCGCAGGCGTCGCAGGAGTATTTTCGCAGGTCAAGCCTTGATGTGCCGGAGGTTGGCGCTTTCTTGCTGCAGCACGGAATCAACCGCGTTGAGTTTGACAATCTTTTGCAGGGAATTTCCTTCGAGGGAGCGGATAGCAGGATCAGAAAATCGCTCTACCTGCCTTTTGCGTTTGTTTCCACAACGCGGTTTTGTCTTACCGCAAACTGCGATGACCCGGGCTATGCAGAGCGCATCGGTATTTTTCCGTGCGGCCGCGAGTGCCAGCGGTATACTTTTCATTTGTTCAATCCGGTTATGACCGTGCCGCTTATCCGAAAGGGCAATACAATATTTTTTCTTAACGAACGCATTCCCGAAAGTGTGGCGCGTCATGAGGTTGACCGTATTGTGGTGCAACCGGAAATACCGGTGTAGCGCGACGTGCCTGATTTAAGTAAGGGAACCTTTTAACTTTGTTGAACGCCCAATACCGTGAATCGATTACCATGTATTCGTTTCTGGTGAATTAGTACCCTCTCATGAAGATATTATCACCGCTTGACAGTGCTGATGAGGTTGACAAGCTTGCCGCAGCCGGCGCCGATGAGTTTTATTGCGGCCTGCTCGAGGAGCAGTGGTACGAGCGCTATCCGGTTATCTCCATTAACCGGCGTCCTGCGGGAAAAGGGCATTTCAAGGATTTTAAGACCCTGAAGGATGCGGTCGCAAAGGCACACGATGCCGGCACGCCGGTTTATTTTACCATTAACGAACACTATTACGTACGGGAACAATATCCGCTCATCATTCGATATATTGAGGGCGCCTGTGAAGCGGGCATTGACGCGTTCATCGTCTCTGATGTGGGCCTGATGGCTTTTCTCCGTTCACATGGGTATTCGGTTCCCTTGCATATCAGCACCGGCGGAACAGTGTTTAACTGGCGGTCGGTTGCGTTTTACCGCGATCTTGGCGCTGTCAATATAACGCTTCCGCGGCACCTGACCATCGAGGAAATCAAGGATATCGTCAACACGGCCCCGCCGGTTGCCATGACAGTATTCATCCTCAACTCACGGTGCATCAATGTCGACGGCTTCTGCACCTTTCAGCATGGGCTTGCACGGCGCGACATTTTACCCATGTTTCGCAATGCCTGTATGCTACCGTTTGATATTACCCTCCACGATGCCAAGCAGACGGCACAGCAGCTATCCTATGCCGATGAAGCGCGCATCATTGAGCGCCAGCGTGTCTGGGAAAAGGTCCATGTTGATGATTATCCCTGCGGCGCCTGCGCGCTGTACGAGTTTCAGACCATCGGTATTGGATCAGTGAAAATCGTGGGAAGGGGAAATCCGATTGAGCGGAAAATCACCGATGTGCGTTTTCTCAAGGAGCTTTTAAACGTTCTGGAGCATGAGCAGCCTTCGCGAAAAGCCTTTCGAAAAAAGGCACGGCAGACATATACTGAAACGTATAAGCGGCCCTGCCGAATCGCGCTGTGCTATTACCCGTCAGTTATGCTTGATGAGGGATAATACGACCAGGCGAGAGGAGCAGAAGCTTGGTGCATGGTTCACGGCTTATGATGTGTGGCATGAGACGCACGCCGTAAGGATAAGATGTGCTTGACCATTAACTGACCGATGAGCTGCAACGTGTAGTTACGAGGGAAACCATGAAAATCGTCACCTCACAGCAGATGCAGGAGCTTGATCGACAGACGATTGCCGAGGGTACGCCCGGCATCGAACTCATGGAGCGTGCAGGTAAAGGGGTTTTTGATGCAATAAAGGAGCATTTCCCTGAGGAAATGGGGCGCGGCGTTGTAGTGCTGTGCGGCAAAGGGAACAACGGTGGCGATGGTTTTGTGGTAGCGCGCCACTGCCTTGTTGAACGGATTCCGGTCAGTGTCTTCCTCCTGGGCACCGCAGACACCATTACCGGAGATGCGCGCACAAGTTTTGAACGGTATCGTGCGGCTCAAGGTGCCTGTCATGAATTGCCTAACGATATTGACTGTGATGCCATAATGCAGCAGATGCATCATGCAGGCGTGATCGTCGATGCATTGCTTGGTACCGGGCTTTCGGCGCCGGTTAAGGGCGGTTATCGTCAGGTTATTGAAGCGATCAACCGTATCCGATCGTCCGCCGTGGTGGCGGTCGATATCCCTTCAGGGGTTGACGGGAAAACCGGTGAGGTGCTCGGCGCAGCAGTTCGTGCAGATCTTACCTGTACCTTTGGACTTCCAAAGCGGGGCCTTGTTGTTATGCCGGGCGCAGCTTATGTGGGGAAAATCGTGGTTGTCGATATCGGCATTCCTTCTCATCTTATCGCTGCGGTTGAAACGCACGAGTATCTTTTAACTGCAGAGTATTTTCACAACATATTGCCGCGCCGCAGGTTTGACGCACACAAAGGAATGTTTGGGCATGTGCTTGTCATCGCCGGTTCCCCGGGTATGACCGGTGCTGCTGCACTTGCAGGACAAGCAGCAATGCGAGCCGGTGCAGGGCTTGTTACCGTTGCCGTGCCGGCTGTGCTCAACCCCGTTCTTGAAGTAAAACTTACCGAGGTCATGACGCTGCCGCTGCCAGATGGTGGGAGTGGTTATTTCGGCATGGAGGCATGCGCGGCTATCAAAAACAACTTGAATGGCAAAACGGTTCTTGTAATCGGTCCCGGCATCTCCCGACGCGAAGAAACCGAAAGCGCGGTTCGCGCAGTGCTTAACGATCTCTCGTTGCCGGTGGTGATCGATGCAGACGGCCTGTATGCGGTAGCCCATGATCCGGCATGTTTGCGTAGGATATCGGGGCAGGTGGTCCTGACGCCGCATCCCGGCGAAATGGCGCGTCTGATGCGGTGTGCAACGGAAGCTGTGCAGCGTGATCGTATCGGCTGTGCCCGGACGGTTGCCCGCGAGTTTTCGGCGACGGTTGTCCTGAAGGGGGCATTCACCGTTGTTGCCGATCCCGGCGGTGATGTATTTGTGAACACAACCGGAAACCCTGGCATGGCAAGCGGCGGTATGGGAGATGCCCTCACCGGGATCATTGCCGGCCTAATCGCACAGGGGTTATCACCCTTATCAGCAGCGCAGCTCGGCGTTTTTGTTCATGGCAGGATTGGCGATATCATTGCCCATGAAAGGGCGCCGCTCGGCATTCTTGCAACCGATATCATTGACCGTATTCCTCAGGTAGTACACGGCTGCACACACACGAATTTCATTGGGCGGCGTGCTATCCGATGATGATGTCTTTATCTGTCATGAATTGTTTGAGGATTTTCAGATTTTCAGATTCATGGATGCGAATGGGCTGATGCTTTCGGGAACGTTTGCGGGACGGGCTATCTTCGGATTTTTGCTTACGAAGAAGTTGAATAAGCGATAATTCTTCAATCGTCATGACGGAAGGATCTGCCTCTTTTATGAACTGGGTATAGTAGAGGCGACGCAACTTGCGCATTGCCGCAAGCTCTATCTGGCGGATACGCTCGCGCGTAACCCCAAATATCTCACCGATTTCGTCAAGCGTTTTTTCATGACCGTCGTAGGAAACGGGTATTTCTTTAAATATCTTGCCGCACGTTTCATCGCGGATCTTTACAAGCACTTTCTCCTCATCGCCCATGATACCGAACCGCAGCTTCAGAATGGAGCGTTCGGCAATGGTGAGGCTGCCTTTTACCTTCGGACTAATGGCAAGCAGATCGCGAATGATCGCATGCCATGATTCGGTCATAACCACTGATTCAGGGGTTGGAGCAGTGTCATGGATCTGATGATGCATGTCAGAATCGGGATTCTCGGTGTGGCAACTGTCTATAGAGGTAAATGAACGCCGCACGATTGCCCGTATCTCGGTAACCTCGCGCTCGTCCCAGCCGAGCTGTTCTGCAATATCACGGTCAGAGCAGTCTGCGCGGCCTTGCATGAGAAAAAAATCTTCTGCCATCCGTATTTTTGGTATTTTTTCGTGGATGTACTGAGGGAGGCGGACCGTGCGGTCATGGTCGTGGATGTAGCGGACAATAAAACTGCGGACCCACCAGCCGGCATAGGTTGCAAACCCGAGATTTCGCGATGCATCAAAGGTTACGATTGCGCGAAGGATACCTTCATAGCCGACGCTCACCAAATCATCAATTTCAAATCCCTTGGCAGCACACCGGTATTTTTTAAAAATCGGCCATGCAATTGCGTAGATTAACGGTATGTTTGCAAGGACAATTTTCCATTTTATTTTTTTGATGCGTTCTGCATCATCGGTTTGTGCTGCAGTATTGTATTCATGAATAAGGCGTTCATTTTCAAGGTGGGTGAGCGCTTCGATTTCCTGTTTTTCAGCATCAGTGTACGGGAGTGCCGAAGATGCAAGCCATTGCTGCAATGGTGATGATTGCCTGCCGGCATCACCTTCTTGTGGTGATTCTGGAACGGTTTCAGAAAAGGCTCTATTACCGATGGTGTCCTCGGGTTGGGTTCCCGATAACCTTGCTGCATTTGGGTCGGGTGATTGTTTAACGCTCATATGCGGAATGAGAGCAAAGGCCTGTTAAATTATTATTAAAAGAAAGAAAAAAAGCAAGAAAGATTATAAATAAAAATTTGCATATTGGAAAATCCGATAGCAGGGTCAGAAAAAATACTAGATGAGTTGGTAAGTGTCAAAAAATAAACGGCCAAACGCGCTGCCC
>JAOAHH010000133.1 GCA_026415325.1 Thermodesulfobacteriota bacterium
CCCCCGGACACACGCCTCAGCGTTATATGCACCCACATGCCATCTACTGACATGCATGCTCCATGCGCCATACAATTTCCTTGAACTCCCCGTATTTTTGTGGCACTACTGCCACTAACCGCTTTTGCCGCATGTCGCCACAAACACATATGGCACTACATATCCCACTGATTACCAATCTGGTACGGCATTTCCGGATGTTCTGGGCATATACCCATGCCCGGCTGCTCGTGCTCATTGGAATCACCATGGTCTCAGGCTTTTCTGAAAGCTTTGGGATTGCCCTGTTCATGCCAATCCTGACCGCAACCAACATTACGGTACAAAGCTCTGATCGCGTTTCCCGGTTTTTTAGCGCATGTTTTTCTCTGCTCGGCATCGATCCGTCATTGCCGGTGTTGTGCGGGATTGTCGCTCTGGTCTTTACCGTGCGCGGGCTGCTCCGGTACCTCGAGTCCCTCTATACCGCCCGTCTTACTGCGCTGATCACCAGTTCTGTCCGTTCCCGAATGGTTGATCGTTTCCTCGGCATGGACTATCGTGCTTATATTGAGCGCGATACTGGTTACTTCTCAAATCTTGTGATTACGGAGACGAGCAGAATGGTCATTTCGTTCAGTCGTTACTGCGCTGTCCTGATCGATAGTATAACCATCGGGGCATTTCTGCTCGTATCACTATGGGTCAATTGGCAATTTACCGTTGCAACCGTCATCTTTGCAGCACTTGTCATGTACTGCTTTAAATCCATCGCCGAGCGCTCGCGCGCCCTTTCACGCACCATGTCCGGGCAGTATGCTGATCTTCACAGCATGCTGGTGCAAACTTTACATGCGTTCAAATATCTTAAGGCAACCTATGCGTTCGGCACGCTCCTATCGCGCCTGCTCAAAACCGTTGGCGAAATATCGCGACAGCAGTACCGAATACAACGTTACGGCGCCGTTGTGTCGGCGCTTGCCGAGCCGCTTGTCGTCTCTTTTGTCCTTCTGCTTATGCTCTGGCAGGCTCTCGTGCGCGGCCAAAGCCTTGCGCCGCTGGTGGTATCGATTATGCTCTTTTACAGAATCAGCCAATACATTCTCAGCCTGCAGCGGGAGTGGCAACAGTTTGCCTCTTTTGCCGGCAGCGTCGAAGCAATCAGTGCTGCTGGCAGCACGATCCGACAGGAACCCCTTCCTGCCGCAGCAACACCGCTCACCGAACCGTTTCGATTGGTCGAATTTTCTCATGTTGCGTTTTCATTCGGTGCAAAAGACGTGTTGCGGGATATCAGCTTTTGCATTCGGCGCAATGATATGGTTGCGTTTGTGGGAGAATCCGGCATCGGAAAAACCACGCTGGTCGATATGCTGACCGGCGTGCTGACGCCGCGTAGCGGTATGATCCTGGTGAACGGTCGTCCGCTTCACAGCATTCATCCTGCGGACTGGCGCCGCAAAATCGGCTATGTGACGCAGGAGCCGGTAGTCTTTAACGACACGGTAGCCAATAACATCTGTCTGTGGTCATGCGATCCGGCGGTCCCCTCCTGCCGCGAAAAAATCTGTGATGCTGCGCGCAAAGCCTTTTGCGACGGCTTTATCAATGAGCTGCCGCATGGCTATGATACCGTTGTCGGCGACCGCGGCATCAGGCTCTCGGCTGGGCAGCGTCAGCGCCTTGCCATCGCACGCGAACTTTTCAAGCAACCCGAAATTCTGATTCTCGATGAAGCCACGAGTGCGCTCGATTCAGAGTCGGAGTTGTGTATCCAGAACAGCATCCACGATGTGAAAGGAACCCTCACGGTGATTCTGATCGCGCACCGTCTTTCAACCGTCCGCCATGCTGATTATATTTACGTGCTTGCTGAAGGCACGATTGTGGAATGCGGCACCTTTAAAGAACTTGCCGCTGCAGAGGGATCCCGGTTCCGGCGCATGTGCCTTTTGCAGAATATCGCTTTCCCAAACCAAGACCGTTGATGCCCTTATCCGCAGCGCAGTCGCTCAAGGCCGTGCCGCGCAACAACGGTGCGCATCGATAAAAATCGGCCGTCCATATCTGTTTCTGTAAACAACCGTACCGCGCGTTCAAGGATGGCAAGCACCTGCGGAATATCGGCAAAGTCAGCAACTATATCCGCAATGTGCGGGTGTCGTGATCCCGTGCCGCCGACCACGACTTTATATCCCTTCAGTTCTGTTTTCAAAGCACCAGTGGGGCAGACCTCGGTGCAACCAGCACACATGACGCATCGCGCATAGTCGATGCATGCTTTGCCGTCGCGCATGACAATAGCCTTGTCAGTACAATACGCTGCGCACGCGCCGCATCCGGTGCAGCGCTCGCCATCCAGACCAGGTCGGTATCTGCCGATGATCCCAAAATCGCAGAAATACGGTGTGATGCATGCGTTGGAACAACCGGTAATGCCAATTCTAAAAACATGGTGCGACATAAGCGATGTCGAAGCCTTATCCATGATGATACCGGTAATATTGAGCTCCTTCAGCTTGTTCCGAAGCGGGGTCAGAATGCTGCGGATTTGCTCTCGTTTCTCAAGAGTACTTGCACCGAATTTTGCAGGACATAACTGTATTGAATACAGCTCTCCGGGCTCTTCCACAAAAAACTCATCGGGCAGCCCTATATCTTCGCCACGCGCTGCGCGGCGCAGCAGCTCCATGGCTTCGTGTCCGAGCGCCGCTTCATAGCCGCGCTCTGTTTCGCGCGCAATTGCAACGGTCACCGTGCTCAGCCCCTGTTTGCGTGCCCGGCGCTCTGCATCCATCGGGGCAAAATGGGCAATCATCGGTGGTAGTGGAAGTGCTTCGATAATATCCCGTGCCTCCTGTTCCCAGTCCATAAGAGCTCCTTTCGTGATGTGGTGATAACGCTGTATACTGTTTTAGGTATTATACGCTGAGACTTCTTTTTTTGCATTTTATTTATCTTGCCCCATAGCTATACTAGTGGTATGTATAGTTGAAATATGAAAGTTCAATAAAAGGAGTCATGCCATGGAAAAAACCAGAATGCGTTGTGTTTCCTTTTCTCTGCTTATCCTTCCCCTCATAGCATCATCCTTCATCAGCTGCACCCAACACCAGCCAATTGCTACCGAAGACGGCTCGACATGGACATGTATCAGCCAATCTGGATTTGGCAATGTCAAAAATTATTCGGTTGTTGCAATGGCAGAATACAACGGTTATCTTTATGTGATGACCCGTAATGAAGTACAAGGTGCTGAAATATGGCGTTATGACGGAACCCGGTGGGAGCAGGTGCTCTTCCCCGGCGGTCAAACCCTGTCTCTTATACACATCTGACGCTGCCGACGAGCG
>JAOAHH010000012.1 GCA_026415325.1 Thermodesulfobacteriota bacterium
CACCCGGCTCTTTTTCCGGCACGTATATGGGCTCCATCGTATCGGTGATATGTATCTTTATGTTTCATCAGGTACCGGCACGTGGGGTCCGCCCATGCGCATCGGCTCGAAGAATGAAATAACACTTTTACATCTGGTGCCTGAATAACCTTTTTTTATTGTTACTTTTAAAAGTTACATATCAAGATATCGTCTAAGACAATATGCCCCCATTCATCAGAGGCGTTATCAATTATTTCGATCCGGGCGTCTTTATGTATATATTCTTCCACTTTCCACTGTTTTCGAACCATCTCCTCTGTCCTGTCGCCCGTTGCAGTTCTAACAATTTTTCCGTCTACCACAAGATTAATTGATGTTTTTTCAGTGTTTCCACCGGCTATGAGAAAACTTATCGTATTGCCATTAATTTTAAATGTATCTGAAATCAGTCTCCCACGGGCTATATCAGAATTATTGTAATAAGAATTAACCAGAAAAACCCCCTCATATCCCTTAATTTTGTGCGAATTCCCCCACTTGCCCCTATATTGAGGCGCAGTGTCAAAAGCCGTACCCTCAACAGTCCAATGTGCATAAGTTCCTGTTTCAAAGTTAAAGTTGTTATTATTTTCTATAGCATTCATTTTATTTGGATTGGGTATAAAATTTCCCCGATAAAACACATTAAAGCCCCTATCTTGAAATTTTTTAACGACCTCATTATATGACAGCGTTGAACCAAACGTTAAAAATTTCCCCGGTTCATATTCAACACTGTACTGACTGTTAGTGTCGCCAGGATACTTGATCGGCCAAGGATAGAGGCAGATCGCCTTATTCTCCAACAAATATTCAAATGGGGCTTGCTTTTCATGTCCGGGCTGGCCTGGTTTTGGGGCCGTAAGACGTGCTATATATTTATCATTAAGACCGAGTATATCTACCACCCGTATGTCTGTGTATAATCCAGTGAAACCTGCAAATGATGCGGCAACGACCTCATCTGGTAGAAGAATTTTCTTAAAAGCCTTTGCCACTTCAATGGCATTTTCCTCTGGAAGATGAAGCGCACCGTAATCAAGTATCTGTAGCTTTTCATCAAAAATAAAATTTCGGTGCTTGCCATATTTATAAACCGGCAGTGCATTAAGCCACAGTGCAGTACTGGTATATGTAATCAAAAAAAATAAAAGGATATAACGAATGAAGCTATGGCGTATTGTCAATGCATAGTCATAAAAACATTTTAATCCGGTCCCCATCAGAAAAGCAAGTAAGGGTATTATCGGCACAAAAAAGCGAAAAGCCATCCAGTCACCGCCCACCCAAGCGATATAGATAAGATACAACAGGGCAAAGGAAAACATAAACCGAATACACGGTGATCTTCTGATGATTCCCACAAGAATTGGAGGAATCCAGAAATAGGTATAAGATTGAATTACATAATACGCAACATACCGAATACCCCGTTCAAAATATTCAGCTTTGTTTATTTTTACATAAAAAGAATTGGGCAAAAAATCACCGTAATAAAAAAACCTCCAGATTTCATGGGGGACTACCATTGCAGCAAATATTGACAACCATATTGCTGCAGGCTTCAGCAAAGCACTTCGTCGCTTAAACCTTATAAAACAGAAAACGAAAAAATAGAAACCGCTGAACAAAAATCCTTCCGGTCGTGTCAGGCACAACAGTCCACACAATATTGCAGAAAACCAATAAGAGCCGGTTTCTGAAACAGCTTCTTTTTGGAAGAAGTATATAGTGACGAAAATCAACAAGGTAAAAAATGCTGTTTCAAGACCTCCTGTTGCCCAACCGACAAAATCCCAGTTGGTGGATAAAAACAAAATTGGTATCAACGTCCAAAAAGATACCCCTTCCTGAATGCGAATCATCAGCTTGAAAACGATTACCAAGGTTAGCAATGCCGAAACAATTCCTAAAACATTTGCGGTTACCGGAAGGTTACACCCCAATGCCCCCCAAAATGCCAAAATTATTACCCATAAAAAATTCGAATACCCCTCAACATAATCACCAATATTGTACACTAGACCTTTACCTTCATATAAATGCCGTGCATACCGCATAGAGATATAAGCATCATCAACTGTAAAGCTAAATCGGAGAGCATGGTATAAGTACAAAGCGATACATAACAGCAATGAAAAATACCACACCAAGTTCCTAAGGTTCTGTGACAAACGAACTTTCATTTATAAGAACCTCTAACGTCATTTACAGTTTTTGAATAACAGTAGTCGATCAACTTTTCCTCCGTGGTAATGTCATCAATACCATTGTGAAGTAGTACCGCTATAGTAATTGAAAAACCGTTTTAGTTCAGTCTTGCGGTGTGCTGAGGAGGCATCATGTTTTTTTCGTGCCACAACTCCATGAGTGTTCTGATCAACCGCTCAGCATTGCTGTTGGTTCTGGGGGTAAAAATCCGCGTAAAACGCTGTTCAATACAGTGCTCGACACACATCTGCATAAACGCATGATGCCAAGTGGTTCCTTCGCTTTCCTTGCCGTTATCAGTGGAGTATTGCTCAATACTCTCCGGGCATTCCTCAATGACTTGCTCCAGAAACCTGCAGGCAGACAGTTGCGTCTTATCCGGCATAATGGCTGCATACAGTTCTCATGAGAAGCCATCAATGGCGAAAACAGGTACTCCTGAGGTTCGGTGCGTTTCTGGCCTGCACGCTGGTGCAGCGGTTTGGTATCCATGCGACATCTGCTCCGGGAAGTCTTTATTATAAATGCTTTGCCTGCTGTTTGCGCTACAGCTCAAATCTGGTCTCAATGATACTTTTCATCGGGGCCATCCTTTTGTCAAAAATTCTCTTTGGAGATACCCCAATAGTGTAAACCATGCTAATTTATCTAACATCTTTTTTATCTTCTAATTCAGGGGATGACTTTGCAACGAAATATTACTGGGAGATATACAATATTTTGGTATAGTTCTCAGTATTGTTCAGTTGCTAGTAAAAGTGTCTATTTTTTGTCTTAAATGTTTTTTGGGTGTTTATTTTCTTCTCCGCAGCACCGGATATCCGGCAATCACTGTAACAAGCATCACCACAGCAAACACCTGAGAGGCAGGATAACGGTTAAACAGTAGATCGCCCCGCATATCACCGCGGAACAGTTCCTCGATAAGTCGGAAAACGCAGTAGCAGAACATCCACGCCAGTGCAAGCTGCCCCTCAAACGATTTCCTTTTCTTCAGAATAAGCAGCACAAGAAACGTCAGCGCAGCGCCTGCTGCAGCATAGAGCTGCGTGGGGTGGAGCGGCACATGCAGCGGTGCGAGGCTGTGCGGATTGGTAAAGGTTACCGCCCACGGCAGCGTGCACTCGCGGCCGTAACAACAACCTGCAAAAAAACAGCCGATGCGGCCGAAGAAAACGCCAACCGCAAGCGAAGGCGCAAACAGGTCAAAAGTCTGCCAGAGCCTGCAGCCGTGCTTTTTTGCCATCCATACGCATGCAACCGCAGCAAGAATGAACCCGCCGAAAAACGTAAGCCCTCCTTCCCAGATTTTCAGCATATCTAACGGATTGTCGCGGTATGCACTCAGATGGGTGAAGACATAAAAGAGTCGCGATCCGATAATCGCACCCAGAATCATATAGAATGCCATATCCAGCACAAGCTGCGGATCATAACCGATGCGGCGTGCTTCTTTTACGGCAATAGCTATGGCGGCAAGAAATCCGATGGCAATAAAAAAGCCATACGTTTTGATCGAGATACCGGCAAATTCTAAGAGGATAGGATGCATGGTTTGGATTAGTGAACAGCAAAATGGGTTATGGCGACTGGCGTACGGTTCAGTAGAAAAACCGTACACCGAGCGCCCGGCGCAGTGTGCCTTATAGAACTCTCTCTCGACTCCTTACCCCTTTTTTCTTTTTTTCAAAACAAGCTCGTCGATCACCACAAATGCAATCCCAATACTAATGGCCGAATCCGCAACGTTGAATGCCGGCCAGTGATAAAGATTGCGCCAGTGCACATCGATAAAATCCACTACTTCACCGAACCTGATGCGGTCAATCAGATTGCCGACCGCCCCCCCAAAGATCAGTGACAGCGCAACGACCTGCAGCTTTTGGGTCCACGTAACATGTGCTGTAAGCACGCCGAGCAGCACAAGTGCAACCGCACCGACTCCGAACATCACGGCAGTCCGGTATGCGCTGCCGATATTCTGCAACAACCCGAAAGCAATGCCGGTATTCCTGATATGGACAAGATCGAGCACGCCCGGCAAAATCTCGATCTTGCCAAACAGCGGTATGTGCATACATACCAAATGTTTGGTATACTGATCGCAGGCAAGTACCAGCGCAGCAATGGGGACAACAAAGGCAATAACGCGATGGTCTATCTTCATCAGGAAGCCTGAAGTGCGGCGGCGCACCGTTCGCAGATTTGCGGATTTCCCGGCGTGTAGTACTTCCAGCAACGCTGACATTTGTTGCCGCCGACCCGGAACACAGCAGCCTGTACCGCATCGATCTGTTTTTCACTGCTGCCTGCTACGGCCGTGTGCCCCCGGGTGAGCTCTACCCGTGAAACGATAAACATATCCGCAAGCGCATTGCCGTAGTGCTCAAGAAGCGTAGTAATCGCAGGAGGTGCTGTAATACGCACCGCTGCTTCGAGTGAATTGCCGATCAATTTACCTACCCGTGCCTGCTCAAGCTGTTTCAGCACAATATCCCGCACACGAAGCAGCGTCTCCCAGCGCTCGGCAAGCGACGGATCATCGTAGGCAGCCTGCACCTCAGGGAAACTGGACAAATGGACGCTCTCGGCCTTCTCGCCGGGCAGGTATATCCATGCCTCATCCGCGGTAAACGACAGGATCGGTGCAAGCAGTTCAAGCAACCCTTTCAGGATAATGTAGAGCGTGCTTTGTGCTGCACGGCGCTCCGGGGACCCGGCTGCCGAGCAGTACAGCCTGTCCTTGAGGATATCCAGATACACTGCGCTCATATCCGTAATGCAGAAATTGGCAATGCTGTGATACACGGTATGAAATTCATACTGCTCATATGCTGCCCGAACGCGCCGGATGAGCTGGTTGAACCGCATAAGCGCCCAGCGGTCTATCTCATGGATATCAGAATACGGCACCATATCCTTCGCAGGATCGAAATCGCTGAGGTTTCCAAGCATAAACCGCCATGTGTTGCGAATCTTGCGGTAAGCCTCGGAGAGCCGCTTGAGGATATCGGGAGATATCCGCATATCTTCTTGATAATTTTCCGACGCAACCCAAAGCCGCAACACCTCTGCGCCGTATTGCCGGATAACTTCATCGGGGCTGATGACATTGCCCTTTGACTTTGCCATCTTCTCGCCTTTACCGTCCACGACAAAACCGTGTGTCAGCACAGCTCGAAATGGCGCCCTGCCGCGCGTGCCGACACATGTCAGGAGCGAACTCTGAAACCATCCCCGGTGCTGGTCGCTTCCTTCAAGATATAAATCGCACGGGCTTTCAAGCTCTGGTCTCTTTTCCAGTACTGCCGCATGGCTTACCCCTGAATCAAACCACACGTCAAGGATATCGGTTTCTTTCTCAAATGTTGTATTCCCGCAATGGGGGCAAACGGTCCCATTTGGCACAAGCTGCGACGCCTCCCGGTAAAACCAAATGTCACTGCCTTCTTGCTCGAACAGATCCGCAACATGGTTAATAATCTTTTGGTCAAGCAATAGGCCTTTACATTTCGTGCAATAAAACGCAACGATCGGCACACCCCATACGCGCTGTCGCGACAAACACCAGTCCGGCCGATTGATGACCATGCCCGATATCCGGTCAATGCCCCAGCGCGGTATCCACTGTATGCGCTCAATGCACTCCATTGCGCGCGTGCGAAGGTTGTTTTTCTCCATCGAGATAAACCACTGCTCGGTTGCTCTGAAGATGACAGGCTTTTTGCACCGCCAGCAATGCGGGTAAGAATGTTCGATCTCCCTTTCTGCAACCAGTGCCCCGCTTTTAGCAAGCATGGTATTGATCGGTTTGTTTGCATCAAATACAAACTGCCCTGCAACGTGGTCAACCTCGGCAGTAAAACATCCGGCATCATCGACCGGTGCAAAAATATCAAGCCCGTATTTCAGCCCGATCTCATAATCTTCTTGCCCGTGTCCCGGCGCAGTGTGTACACAACCCGTTCCAGCATCAAGTGTGACATGCGTTCCTAAAATCAGAAGCGACTGGCGCTCATACAGAGGATGTTTGCACGAATGACGTTCAAGCTGCGCCCCCTTACAGCGGGCAATAACCGCATACTGCTGAATGCCGCACTCCTGCATCGTGCGCTCAAGAAGGCCTTCTGCAATAAGGTAGATATCCTCATCTACGGCAACAGCAACATAATCAAAATCCGGATGCAGGCTTATCGCAAGGTTTGCCGGAATGGTCCACGGCGTTGTGGTCCAGATCAACACCGATACGTTTTTGCCGGCAAGCTGTGGGATGATTGTGCTGATATCAGACACGAGCGGAAATTTCACATAGATCGAGGGCGAGCGGTGGTTTTCATATTCCACTTCTGCCTCGGCAAGTGCTGTTCGGCATGAAGCGCACCACTGAATCGGCTTTTTCCGTTTATACACCGACCCGGCTGCCACGAATTTCCCAAACTCTCGGACAATGGTTGCCGTATAGCCGTTTGACATCGTCAGGTACGGATTGTTCCAGTCGCCGAGGACGCCAAGCCGTTTAAATTCCTCGCGCTGAATCGCGATAAACTTTTCTGCATAGGCACGGCATGCTTTGCGTGTTTCAAGCTGCGAGGTGCCGCGCGCCCTGCCCTGTTGCTTTTCAACATTGTGCTCGATCGGCAATCCATGGCAGTCCCATCCCGGGATATAATTGGTGGCAAACCCCGACATGGTCTTTGACTTGATAATAATGTCTTTTAAAATTTTATTGAGTGCGGTGCCAATATGGATATGGCCGTTGGCATACGGCGGGCCGTCGTGCAGAATAAACTTTGGTTTGCCGTGGCCAGATGCCGTAATTTTTTCATACAGCTTTTCGGACTCCCAGCGTTTTAAGAGTTCCGGCTCTTTTTGCGGAAGGCTTGCCTTCATCGGAAAGTCGGTTGAAGGCAGATTGATAGTGTTTTTGTAATCCATGCGCCTCCTCCGAAAGCATAAACAGCGATA
Organism: Thermodesulfobacteriota bacterium; assembly: GCA_026415325.1. Lineage (GTDB taxonomy): Bacteria > Desulfobacterota > WTBG01 > CAIYCZ01 > CAIRTM01 > JAOAHH01. The sequence goes on from JAOAHH010000012.1 coordinate 7,198, forward strand.
TTCCGGCACGTTGTGAAGTACAAGAAGTTGAAAAATTAACATATAACCCTGCAAAGTCAAGGATAAACACTGCAATTGAAAAAAGGAACTTGACATTATCGGCGGCTCTGGTATGTATAAATAAAATTTAACGTGTGTCATGGGCATTATCATGTTGCGAACCTATTTTTGGTTTTACTTTTATTTTCGCCACGCTCTGCCGGTGGCAACCTGAGTGAAGTGAACCATCAGGGCCATGGGCAGAGGTTACGATGCCCATGGCCTTTTTTATGCACGCAAAGAGCCATGGGCTGGTAACCCGTGGCTCTTTTGTTTTGAGGAGGTGGGAAACGCATGGTTATCGTACTTAAAAAAGATGTCACCCAGCAGCAGTTTCAGGAGATTATCACTATGGTTAAAGAGCTTGGCTATCATGCCCACGTGATTCAGGGGACAGAGCGCACAGTTATTGGCGCTGTAGGAAGCGGCAGAGGCAAAGAGAAGCTACAGGCCATGGAAAACATGCCGGGAGTGGAAAATGTTGTGCCGATCCTGCAACCTTATAAACTTGCAAGTATTGAGATTAAACAGGAGCGTACTGTGGTGCCGGTGCGGGGCTCGATCAGCATCGGCGGCAATGCGGTGGTAGTTATGGCAGGCCCGTGTTCCGTAGAAAGCAGAGAACAGATTCTCGAAACCGCTCGTCAGGTCAAAGCAGCCGGCGCCAGCGTGCTTCGGGGCGGGGCATTCAAACCGCGCACATCACCTTATAGCTTCCAAGGCATGGAGGAAGAAGGGCTGTTGTTACTGCGGGATGCCCGCGATGCAACTGGCCTGCCGATCGTAACGGAGGTTATGAAACCGCAGGATATCGACTTGATTTACAAATATGCCGACATCCTGCAGGTCGGGGCCCGTAACATCCAGAACTTCCCGCTGCTCAAAGAGCTCGGCAAAATCGACAAGCCGGTGTTGCTCAAGCGCGGCATGATGACCACCATTGAAGAGTTCCTCATGTCAGCAGAATACGTGCTCTCTGCCGGAAACAGTAAGGTCATTCTCTGCGAACGGGGCATCCGCACCTTTGAAACCGCCACGCGCAATACGCTTGATCTGAGCAGCGTGCCGGTGCTGAAACAAAAAACCCATCTGCCGGTGGTCGTAGACCCGAGCCACGGCACCGGGCACTGGAAACTGGTGCCCCCTATGGCAAATGCGGCAATCGCGGCCGGCGCAGACGGATTGATGATCGAAGTGCACCCACATCCCGAACACGCAGTAAGCGACGGCATTCAATCTTTAACCCCTGCAAAATTTACCACAACGAAGGAAACACTCAAGCGCTTCATCGCCGCTGCAGGCAGAACGCTTGCAGAGGCGTTGTAAAAGGGTGACGATAAGCCTCAGAACTTATGGCAGCGTTCACCCTTTGTTTTTTCCTTCCAGCCTCTTACCGTCCGCTGCCCACGTGCTACGGGAATGTTTTCGAAGGCAATCCCGCATAGGGTGAAGTGATGAAGACAATCTTGTTTTGAAAAAATTTTAAAAAATGATAACTATAAAATTGCGTTTGGGACAGGAAGGGGAGGACATTATGAGAAAACATATCCTTATCACAGCATTAGGTCTTGTGCTGTGGTGTATCACTGCGGCGCAGGCTAAAGACAACAACTGTGAGATTCCGGAAATTACCCAGGCTTTGATCTCCGATGACTTTGTTTCGGTGCAAAAAGTTTTCATCTGGCAATGGCTCGACTATCTGTATGTATTTCAGCCACGGCATAAGGAGGCAAAAACCGGATTTATCATCTATCCGGGTGGTGGTGCTGATCCTCGCGGCTATGCGCCCGCTGCGCACAACATTGCAGCACGAGGATTTCTTACCGCTATTGTTTCCATGCCGTTAGACCTTGCAATATTCGGCAGCAACCGTGCCCTTGAGGTGATCGCACGGTTTCACGGTATAGAAACATGGGCGGTAGGCGGCCATTCACTTGGAGGCGTCATGGCATGTAATTATGCCCGAAAATTTACCGCAACGATCGATGCAGTTATCTTATGGGCATCGTACCCTTCAGAGATATACCGGATTGACGACAAAGACCTCAAGGTGCTGTCAATCTACGGCACTGCCGATGAGGCGGTAACGCTCGATGAAATCGAGGAATCACGCCAGCACCTTCCTGCAGATACGGTCTGGGTAGAAATCGAGGGCGGCAC
>JAOAHH010000059.1 GCA_026415325.1 Thermodesulfobacteriota bacterium
CCCTTAAACAGCAGCCAACTCCCTTCACCTGCTTTTTTGAAACGAACCAGACAATACCTGCCCTGAAGTTTTTTGCCCTGCAGGGTCACCACGATACGGTCTGAGCGCCATTCATGTTCCTCGTAGGTGCCGCTGTCCCATATCTTCACTTCGCCAGCTCCGTATTCACCGTCGGGTATTATCCCTTCAAAAGATCCGTATTCAAGGGCATGATCCTCGGTCTCAACCGCGAGACGCTTGACGCCCTTTTCATGCGGCGGCTCTTTGGGCACTGCCCAGCTTTTCAGCACCCCGTCTTTTTCAAGACGAACATCATAGTGCAGGGTGCGTGCGTGGTGCTGCTGAACGACAAAAGATGGCATAGCGACATTAGAACAATTTCGGCTGATTATACCTCTTCTCTTCTGGTTTGAACACCCGCACCACACCGTACCGGCCGTCATAGCCGGGATCGACCATAACATCGCCCGTGCGCATTTTATGGAGTGCCACTGCGAGCAGGTGCTGACCCGCCCGCTCGAGTTCTTCAGGCGGACAGGTACGAAGTATCGATAACTCGTTGCCGAAGTGTTGTAGCAGCCTGAGATATTCCGCGGTGACTTTCTTGCTTGCCGGAGCGCTCTCATGTATTTCGGAAAGAATTTCCGCAAGAGGAATAAGGCTTTCATACCCGAACGCACCGATAGGTCTATACCCCTCCTGCCGATCGGCAAGATCATTGACACGGTGCATCACCCCCACCGTCACCTGCCTGCCGCAAATCGGACATGTTTTGTTGTGCGCTTTTGTTTCTTTCGGTGTCATACAGACACCACACGCACGGTGTCCGTCATAATGATACTTCCCTTCCTCCGGAAAAAACTCCAGGGTCCCGCGAAACCCATTCCTGTCTTTTGACTGCAGCGCCGCTCTCATGGCAGGATATGAAAGTTCACAGGTAAAGACGTTTGCTTCCCGGCCAAGCTTCTGCGGTGAATGAGCATCTGAGTTTGAAACCAGTACAAACTTATCAAGACGTGAGAGCATCCAGTTCATCGGCGGGTCTGAAGAGAGCCCTGTTTCTAAGGCAAATATCTCTCCCGCAAGCTCTTCAAAACACTCCTCGACGCTGTCAAAACCGCTTGCCGCGCCGAGCACCGAAAAGTGCGGCGTCCAGATATGGGCGGGAATCAAAACATTGTCGGGCGATGCATCGAGGCACATCTGCAACAGGCGTTTGCAGTCAATTCCGAAAATCGGCCGCCCATCTGACGAGATATTGCCGATCTCCCGCAACATAGCATTCAGCCTGCCGGCAGCGCGGAAATCAGGGGCAAGCAGAAGGCTGTGGATTTTTCTGGTCTTATCGCCCTTTTTGTAAATGGTGCTGACCTCAGCGCTTAATATGAAACGCACTTCAGCCGCACATGAGGCGGGAACGTCAATCTCTGCCTCTTCCCGATACTGCCGCTTGAGCATAAACAAGCCCGGCTCTGCAGGCTCAAGTTTCTCCTGCAGCTCGGCATACCATTTCGGGTGGGTGAAATCGCCGGTGCCGAGCACGGTAATTCCCTTAAGCTGCGCCCATGCGTGCAGGTTCTCAAGATGCATCTGGGCGCTCGTTGCCCGTGAATAGGCAGAATGGATATGAAGGTCGGCGATAAATTCCATCATCAGCCATGCTTTCCGCGATAATGCGCCCTTCGCGTGCTTACGGTTCCTCAATAAAACCGGCTTCGCGATGACGGGTTGCAACGGTTCCCGAGCGAAGCAAACGCACACTCAGCAGTGCCCCGCATGCGCCGATGCCCGCAGCGCAGTAAAAAACTCTGCTCAAGCCGAAGACATCGTGAATCAGCCCTGACACCAACGGACCGGTACCAAGCCCGAGGCTCATGGCGATATTGAACAAAGCCATGACCGAACCCATACCGTATTTTTTCCCTTCCTCGATAATCGCGGCAGATGCTGCAGGAAGCGGCACCGCGCCGAGTGCCCCGAGCAGAAGATTGGTGCCCAGCAAAAGAAAAAAATTCGGCGTCAGGGGAAGAAGGATTACACAGACCGCATAGACCAAAGTACCGTTGATCATCAAATGCTTTCTGTCAAACTTGTCTGCAAGCCTGCCGCACGGGTATTGGAGCAGCGAGGTCAGTATCACGCCTGATGAAACGACAAGACCGATCTGCGCACCGCTCAGGTTGAGACGGTAGCTTGCGTACAGCGGCAGGAATGTAATGACCGAGCCCCTGATAAATGCGTTCATAAAACGGAAGAGCATAATTCCCTGCACCTGGTGGTTGCGCAGCATCGTCGGATAAGAAGCAGGAGGAAAGCGGAGCGCGTGCGACGAGGTGTCACCTGACGGCAGATACAGCATTGCCAGTATCCATGAAACAGCGCAGAGCACCCCCATGACCACAAAGTCTGCATTAACGCCGAGCAGGTCGTGAATAAACCCGCCGACAAACGGCCCGAATCCGAAACCGAGAAAAAGCGATACATTGAACATTCCAAGATAACTGCCTTCCCGGTCTTTGGGGGAAATATCGCCGATATATGCCATAGCAATCGGGACGATCATTGCAGAGCACAGCCCTTGCAGAATGCGTACGATCAGCAGGGTTTCAGGGCTATAGGCATAGACGTATCCCAGTGATGAGAGCGCATAGACAAACAGTCCACTGACGATAAAGACCTTCCTGCCGCGCCGATCGGAAAAGCGGCCGACAAACGGCATCGAAACCGACCGCGCAATCGAAAACCCGGCAAAAATGGCGCCGAGCCACACGCCGCTTGCGCCGAGCGTCTGTGCATACTGCGGCAAAATCGGCACCACAATGCCCAGCCCGAGCATTGCGGTAAATATAGAAAGCGAAAGGACGGAAAATATCTTTATGCGCTGCGAGGAATCCAAAGTTCGTCTCTGTTGAGTTTACAGCGTAAGAAGTATCAAAAACTTCCTGAGCACATAGTCAGGATAACATGTATCGTAATTTGCAGCTTGAAATTTGTATAGCGTAAGGCGTGAAGCGTAACGCAGGCGCCGTTTGCCTTTTCCCTTCGCCTCATCCTGTCCTGCTCCGTCGGCGGAGCAGGCATCGCTGTGCGCTTCACCCCCCACGCTTTGTATAGCGCCGCTGCCGCAGTGCTTCAAACAACACGACCGCTCCCGCAGCCGCTGCATTGAGCGATGGGCAGGCTCCGTGCAGCGGGATTGCCACCAGAGCATCGCAGGTGCGGGTTACCAGCGGCCGCATCCCCTGCCCTTCGCTGCCGATCACGACGGCAAGGTCACGGTCAAAATCAAATTCATAAATATGTTGGTGTGCCTGCGGCGACGTTCCGACAATCCATATCCCATCTTTTTTGAGCTCGTTGAGCGTTGCCGTTATATTCACAACCCGACACAGCAGAATTTCCTCAATCGCTCCTGCCGATGCTTTGGCAACAACCGGGGTAAGAGGGGCTGCTCTGTCTTTGGGGAAGATGACTGCCTGGACGCCTGCGCACACCGCACTTCGAATGAGGGCGCCTACATTCTGAGGATCCTGTATTTCATCGAGCACCAAAAAAAAGAATTTCTCGTGCCTGCTCCTGCATCGATCCACCGCGTCATGTATATCGACCAAAGGGAATGGCGCAACATCGGCAAGCACGCCTTGGTGCTGCGTGGATCCCGTAATCCGGTCGAGGGTTTTGGGATCTTCGTCATCGAGCTTGATACGGTGCTGTCGGCATGCGTCGAGGATGGGACGAACCGCAGGATCATGGTGCCGCCGTGCAAGGACTACACGGCGCACGTCATGGGGCCGCTTGCGCAGCACTGCGGTAACTGGATGGATGCCGTACAACATCATGGATGCAGGCTCCCGACAGGGTGATCATGCGCCGCGCATTTCTTCAACAATTGCCGCCACCGCTGCTTGCGGGTCAGGAGCTGCGGTGATGGGACGGCCGATTACCAAATAATCAGCGCCTGCCCGTATCGCTGCTGCCGGCGTTAAGGTGCGGTGCTGGTCATGTTGTGCCGCTGCAACGGGTCTGATACCGGGTGTTACGACCAAGAATGCAGAGCCACAGCACTGTTTGATGCGCGCTGCTTCTCGGGGAGAGGCCACCACACCGTCAAGTCCGGCATCGTATGCACTTTGGGCAAGGCTGAGCACAAGCTCATCAAGCGGCACCTGGATGCCAAGGCGGCGGAGATCCTGGTCGCGCAAGCTGGTCAATACGGTTACCCCTAGCAACAGCGGTCGCGTGCAGCCTTCGTCACGGGAACACCGCGACACCGCAGCGACAGCTTCGCGCAGCATTGTCGCGCCACCCATGGTATGCAGGGTCACCATTGAAGCGCCAATCCGCGCTGCTGCTGCACAAGCTCCGGCAACGGTATTCGGTATGTCATGGAACTTCAGATCAAGAAATACCATTCCCCCCAAGGTGCGGACCATGTGCACCGCCTCGGGGCCAAACCTCGTGAACAGTTGCTTGCCGATCTTAAACCCGCCGACAAGATGCTGAAGCTGCTCGACAAGCGTGCGCGCCCGCGCAAGCTCGTCAACATCGAGGGCTATGATGATTTTCTTATGAATTGGATTGTTCATGCTCCAAAAGATGTGCAATGACATCACGCCGATGGCGGCACCGTTCGGCACGGATAATCGATGCCAGCTCTTCGACGGCACGGTCAAAGTCATCGTTGATGATGATGTATGAATACCATGCCATCTGCCGTATTTCCGCCCGTGCCTGCTCAAGGCGCACTGTCAGCGAATCTTTATTTTCAGTGCCGCGTCCGATGAGCCGCTGCCGCAACTGCTCCAGCGATGGCGGTAATATCAGTATGGTAACCACATTGGAATATGCATCGACAAGCTGACGGCCGCCCCGTCCGTCGATGTCAAACAGCAGGTCATCGCCTGCGGCACAGGCAGCCTCGATGGTTTGGCGTGCCGTACCGTACAGGTTACCGTATATCTCCGTCCATTCAGCCATGAGGTTGCGGGTAATCATATCCTGAAACTCTTCGCGGCTGACAAAATAGTAGTGCACGCCGTGCACCTCGCCCGGCCGTGGTCGTCGGGTGGTATGCGAAATCGAAAACCGCAAGTTTTCTACCTTTGTTAGAACCTGCGTGCACAACGATGTCTTTCCTGATCCCGACGGCGCAGAAACAACAAATAACAAATGCTTTTGGTATGCTCTCATCATCTTTAGGATCCACCGTGCACCGCACGGTTACATAACGTTTTGCACCTGCTCCCTGATTTTCTCAAGCTCGTTCTTGATCTCCACGACCTGTATCGAGATGCCGGCATCGGCTGCTTTTGAGCCGATGGTATTGATCTCGCGGAACAGCTCTTGGATAAGAAAATCGAGCCGTTTTCCCACCGGCTCATCACTTGCCAGCCAGTGGCGAAACTGCTGCACATGGCTGCGCACACGCACCAGCTCCTCGGTGATATCGCTGCGGTCGGCGAGCAGCGCAATTTCCTGCAGCATGCGCTGTTCATCAAGTGCAACGCCTTCACACAATGTGGCAACCCGCTCTTTGAGTGCCTGCACCCGTTCGGCACGGACTGCAGGCGCCCGTGCGCCGATCGCCTCCAGCCGCTGTTCAATATGTTGGATGCGTTCGGCAAGGTCGCGGGCAATAACCATGCCTTCAGTTTTTTGCATTGCCCTCATATCCCGGAGTATCTTTTCAAGGCAGGGCTGAAGCGCATGCCACAGCACCGCGCAGTCAATCGGCTCTTCGCCTTCTACGACAAAAAGGTCTTTGAGTTGCAGGAGCAGTGCAAGATCGATGTCACCGGGGCATTCGGTCTCTGCCTTCAGTTGCTGCAGGAGTTCCCGAACCTGAACTGCCCGTTCAATGTCAAGGATTGCTGTTCCGTTGTTCTTCTGCCCCGCATATTGAATCGTAACATCAATCTTGCCGCGCCGCAGGTGTGCGGCAATATATTGTTTCATTTCGGTCTCAAGCGAAACCAGCGTTCGGGGAAGTTTGAGCGATATATCAAGAAAACGGTGATTGACGCTGCGGACCTCAAGGGAAATCCTGCGCCCGCCACAGACCACTTCACCGTTGCCGTATCCGGTCATACTGTACAGCATAAAAACTCCTGCGTTTTATGGTGTGTGCCTAGTGCTGGGTGTTGCGTAAGAAACGTTGTGCACGCAGCACTTTTTTCACTTGTTGATAATACCGCTCCCGCACGTCGTTGAGCAGCGCGATCATGGGTTGAGAACGATAATCGGGAAATGTCCAGGCGAGCGGGGTAAAGGTCTTACCGCGATACAGGAGGGTTAGGTCTGCATAGACGCCTTTGCCCAGATATGGCCGATGCGCAAACGGCTTGCAGCTTGCCAGCACCAGATGCCACAGCGATATATATCCCGGATCGATATTGACCTGCCGGGTTCCGTCGGGACGGGCAAAGTGCGTTTCCATATCGTTGGTAAACAGCTTAATCTCAGACAGCTCATCAGGGTCGATCAACTGGGTAAAACTTACCATTCTCCTGAACAGCTCCGTTCCGATTTCGGCCGCATAATAATCGGTATAGTCAAACGGCATCATGTCGCTGACCACATCGGTACTTCCAAAACGCTCGCTCAAACGCTCGATTACCGCACCAGCAAGCTCCTGATTGCCGGAGATGATGCTCACGATGAGCTTGACCGGTATCGGCGGTTTCGGAAGGCTCACGGCGAACCCTGCAGGTAGTGCACCATTGCGTTTCTGAGTTGTGCCGCAGTGATGGTCGACGTTCCGATATAATGGATCACCCTGCCCGCAGCCACATTGGCGATTCGCGCCGCTTCCTCCCATGTCGCACCTGCCACACGGGCAAGCACAAGGGTACTGATCACCGTATCGCCTGCGCCGGTTACATCATAGACTTGTTCGGCTGCCGTTTCGATACGGATATCGCTGCCGTTGCGGTCAACAAGACGCATACCGTGCTCGCCCAGCTTGATGAGTACATACCGGCATGAGAGGTTTGCAAGAATATTGCGGGCAGCAACAAGCGCATCGTGATCGGTCACAATTTCATGCCGTAAAAAACCGCTCGCTTCCTTGCGGTTGGGTACAATAATGGTCACATTTTTAAAATGGGTGAAGTTGCTGAACTTTGGATCGACCGCAATGATCAAATTTTTGTACCTATTGAGTTGGGGCAGCACCGTACTGAGCAAATTTTTGGTGATAACACCTTTTTCATAATCTGAAAAGATAATCGCATCAAGCTGCGGCGCATGCTTCATGATGGCCCCGGCGATGCGTGCCTGTACGTGCGGCGTCGGAGGCGATCTGTCTTCACGGTCGATCCTGATGACCTGCTGCCCGTGGGCAATAATACGGGTTTTAACGGTGGTGGGACGTCCCGACACGGTATAGACATAGCGCGTTGTCACCCCGAGCCGTTTAAGCGCTCGTTTTACCGCCCTACCGCTTTCATCATTGCCCACAATCCCGCACAAAAGCGCTCGGGTGTTCCCAAGCGCCGCAAGGTTATGCAACACATTTGCAGCGCCGCCGAGACGCAAATCGGGTGTTTTGTGATTATGGAGATTGACAACCGGGATCGGGGCTTCGGGCGATATGCGTTCCACGGTGCCGGTCAGATACTCGTCAAGCATAATATCGCCGACAACCATGATCCGGGCATCGGGAAATTTTTGTAACAGCGTATCAAGCCTGCGTCGCGTGAGCGTCATACACAGAAGTGGTGAGTGCTCAATTAATAGACGACCACTGAAAACACTGGATAGCCGGTGAGTTTATCGCGGCCTTTCAAATCGGCAAGCTCCACAACAAAAGCGCATTCAATGACCATGCCCCCTGCCTGCTCCACCAGTGAGCAAGCCGCGTGCATGGTGCCACCTGTTGCCAGAAGATCGTCGATCAGCAGTACCTTATTGCCTTTGCTTACGGCATCCACATGCATCTCAATTTGGTCTGTGCCGTATTCAAGTTCGTACCGCGCGGTGTACGTTTTTCCCGGCAGTTTCCCGGGTTTTCTGATCGGGACAAAACCGGTACGGAGCCGGGCGGCAAGAGCCGCACCAAAAATAAAACCCCGGGATTCGATCGCTGCGATAATGTCGATTGCTGATGGCGCATAGCGCTCTGCAAAAATACTGATAACCTCCTGAAACGCGTCAGCATCTTTCAGCAAGGTTGTGATGTCGCGAAACAGAATACCGGGTTTTGGGAAATCAGGGATGCTTCTGATCTTTTCCTTAAGCTCCATACCCTTCTCCTTTACAGACATGCACCGTGCACCATCTCTTTACAGGAACACCGGACAAAATCAACCTCGCCGACAACGGCGCGAAGCAGCGCAATGACCTGTTCGGCATTACGATGCATAACGGTTTGGATCAGCTCCCATGAAACCGGCTCACGGCTTTCATGCCAGCAGTCGTAGTCAGTGCTCATGGCGATCGTTGCATAACAGATGCCTGCTTCCCGGGCAAGCACCACTTCAGGCACCGTGCTCATATTGATGATATCCGCACCCCACATGCGGTACATTTTACTTTCGGCACGAGTGGAAAAGCGCGGGCCTTCGATCGTTACCACGGTGCCGCGGGGATGATTCGGAATGCCGAGCCGCGCAGCGGTGGCACCGAGTAGTGTCCGCAACCGTTCGCAGAACGGGTCTGCCATTGGAATATGGCAGACTTCCTGGCCTTCATAGAAGGTTGCGATACGGCGCGTTGTCCTGTCGATAAACTGGTCGGGGAACACCAGATGTCCGGGCTCGATTTCTTCGCGCAGAGAACCGACAGCGGTAACCGCAAGGATATGGGTTGCACCAAGCTTTTTCATTGCCCATATGTTTGCCCGGTAATTGACCGCTGAGGGATAGATGTTGTGGTGCCGACCGTGCCGGGGGATATTGATAACAGGCACGCCTTCGATCTCGCCGGTTGTTACAAGATCCGAAGGGGCACCGTACGGCGTATGGACTTTGATTTCGGCGCGGTTTGTAACAATGTCGGCACGGCCAAATCCCGTTCCCCCGATGATGCCGATCTTAATCATTCAAACTCCCTGTCAATATCAACTGTTTAAAAGCAATCCCGTATCGCACAATAGCAAAACCCATAGCAGCGGGCAAGGAAATTCATGGAGCGCTCTTGGACAGCGCTCCCTCCCCTCTGGATTCTTTTGAAAAAACCGGATATAGTGTGGCACAAGAAGAAGCACGGCTTTGAGATTTGTTACCATCGCAGAGGCACAGCCTGTGCTCTGCCAGATTCTTCCCAGGGCGTGGAAAGCGAGGTGGTTCCCATATGCGTATCTTTGCGCTCTCTGATATTCACATTGACTATCAGGAAAATTTGCGCTGGGTTGAAGCGATTTCCGATACCGACTATGTCCGGGATGTGCTCATCCTGGCAGGCGATGTAAGCCATGACCGAGATCTGTGTGCACAAGCGCTTGAGTGCGTGCGCAGGAAATTCGCGCGCGTTTTTTTTGTCCCCGGCAATCATGACCTGTGGCTGCGCTCAGATGAATCGGGCGATTCACTGCAAAAATGCACGGAGCTCCTTGACAGGTGCAGGCAGCTTGATGTGCACACCCAACCGAGATGCCTCACCGACACCAGCACCCGGATCTGGATTGTACCGTTATTTGCTTGGTACGTCAGACCAGAAGAAGATCCTCATGAGAGCCTGTTCGTTCCGAAACAAGGGGAGGATCCGCACCTGGGCATGTGGGTTGACAACCGTGCCATCCGCTGGCCGTCGTTTGATGGCTTCAAAACCGCTGCTGCTTACTTTCTTGCGCAAAATCAGGATCTGCCGCAAACTGACGATACGGCCGTGGTCATCTCTTTCAGCCATTTCGTGCCCCGTCCTGAACTTATATTCCCGACCTTTGCCGAACTTGAGTCGCTCGGCATTGTGCCGGTTGATCCGCAACCGCGGTTCAACTTCAGCCGTGTTGCCGGATGCCATAGCCTTGAATGTCTTATCAGGCAACTCAGGTCACAGGTACACATATACGGCCATCAGCACCGCAACCGTCAGCGCCATATTGACGGGATTACCTACCTTTCACACTGCCTTGGCTATCCGCGTGAACGAGCGCACGGAAAGATTCCCAAAAACCTTCAGCAACCGCTGCTGGTTTGGGATACCGATGCGGGCGGCAGAGTTTTGTCATGCTCTGGGGGTGAGAGGTGAATGGTGCAACATAGGATGTTGCGCAACGGTATAACCCTCGTTCCCCGCCGAGACGCGGCTTACCGGATATGGAGTATTCTGGAGAAGGAGAGATGGGGTGAGTGAAGGGACTCGAACCCTCGACCCCCAGGGCCACAACCTGGTGCTCTGACCAATTGAGCTACACCCACCACAAAAACGTGTGTTAGTGTACCGGATTTTTTGAAAAAAGCAACCGTCTTTTCTGGCGCGCCTGGAGGGATTCGAACCCCCGACCCACGGCTTAGAAGGCCGTTGCTCTATCCGGCTGAGCTACAGGCGCCGGCACAGAAATGCAGTATACCATAACGCGCCTTGTTGTCAAACAAATGAAGCCCTGCGGCCGCGGCCGTGCAAAAACGTTTTCTTTTTTAAGCGGTCTCGTGGTATGGTAGCTCCGTTTTGGGAGCGTATAATAGGGGGATAGTTCTATGAAACCCACCAGCACCAAAATCGTCGCAACCGTAGGGCCGGCGTGCGCGCAGCCGGATATGATCGTACAACTGATCCGGGCAGGTGTCGATGTGTTTCGGCTCAATTTTTCACACGGCGACCATGAAGCACACGGTCGGGCAATTGCTGCTATCCGAGCTGCTGCGGCACAGGGAGCCCGACCGATTGCCATTCTCCAAGATTTGCAGGGTCCGCGCATTCGTACCGGGCTGCTCAAGGGACATGCGCCGATCCAACTCGAGCAGGGCGCCGAAATCATCTTGCGATCAGGAAACTGTGTCGGAGACGCCACCTGTATTGCGGTCAATTATGACCGGCTTGCCGCAGAACTCAAACCTGATGATCGGGTACTGATTGCCGATGGGCTGATCGAGCTGCGGGTTATCGGCTGCAGTGGTGCTGATGTCCGGTGCCGCGTAATAACCGGCGGCATGCTCGGCGAGCATAAGGGTATTAACCTCCCCTCGGCAAAACTCAGCATCTCATCTCCGACCGAGAAAGACCTTGATGATCTCAGGTTCGGCGTTGCGCAGGGGGTTGATTATGTTGCACTCAGCTTTGTTGACAAGGCCGAGGATATCCGAAAGCTCAAACAGGCCTTGCATGAATGCGGTCCTGCAGGCAGGGGGGTACGTGTTATCGCAAAAATAGAGCGGCCACGCGCTGTGGATAATCTGGATGAAATCCTTTCGGTTGCCGACGGCGTCATGGTTGCCCGCGGGGATCTGGGCATTGAAATGTCAACCGAGGCCGTCCCCGCCGTCCAGAAAAAGATCATCCGTGCTGCAAACCGGCTTGCAATCCCGGTGATCACGGCAACCCAGATGCTTGAATCCATGATCGGATCGCCACGGCCAACGCGCGCCGAGGCAAGCGATGTGGCCAATGCCATCCTTGACGGCACCGATGCTGTTATGCTGAGCGGTGAAACGTCGGTTGGTGCCTATCCGGTCGAGGCAGTTGCGACTATGGAACGCATTGCACGCACCGTCGAATCAATGCTTGCCGAGGAAGTCAGAACGCCACCGCCAGAGGCCGCCCACGACCATGTACCTCAGATTGTGCTTGCCCGGGCAGCGTGTATGATTGCTCGGGAGCTCAATGCCGATGCCATAGCTGCCTTCACCATGACCGGAAGCACCGCCCGATATCTTTCGCAGCGCAGGCCTCAAACGCCGATCTATGCGCTCACCCCTGATCCGCAGACGTATCGCCACCTTGCTCTGTTCTGGGGCGTGCATGCGGTAATGCTCGGTGATTTTTCGAGCACCGACCACATGATCGAAATGGGGGGAAGGCGTTTGCGTGAGCTTGGGCTTGCATCGCCCGGTGCTACGGTCGTGTACATTGCCGGTAGTGCAACCAAAACCCCGGGCGGCACCGATATGATCAAAATTGAATCGTTTCCTCTGTAAAGTTGTATGACGGAGCGGGTCATCAGGGCATGCACTTCCGCATGAGCACGATGCGATAATTTATATTGACTTTTCAGAAGGCAACGGGCTAAATACCGTTGCACCGTTCCCCTGCATAAGGAGATATCATTCCTATGATGGAGATAAGGTTCCACGGACGAGGTGGCCAAGGTGCTGTTACCTCGGCCGAACTTGTCGCACTTGCCGCAATCAGTGAAGGCAACTATGCACAGGCATTTCCCAGCTTTGGTCCTGAACGCCGTGGCGCACCCGTGCTTTCATTTGTGCGGATTGACAGCTCTAAAATCCGTGCCCGCTATGAAATTAGAGAGCCCGATGTTGTGGTGGTGCTTGATCCATCATTGGTCGAGGTTGCGCAGGTCACGGCCGGCATCAAGCCGAACGGTATTGTGGTGGTAAATACCAAAAAATCGATTTCAGAGTTCAAGCAGCGCTACGGCATCAATATCCGCACTGCGGTTGTCGATGCAACTGGAATTGCGCGAGACTTGCTGGGGGTGCCGATCACCAATACAACCATGATCGGCGCATTGGTGCGGGCAACAGGCGCTATCGCTCTCGAGTCACTCATCGAACCGCTTACCCACCGGTTTGGAAGGCTTGCGCCGAAAAATATCGAAGCATGCAAACGTGCCTATTCAGAAACAATTGTGGAGAATGCATAACCTATGGCACCAAAACAAGACGCTGCCATGACGTATCGCGATCTAACGATCGGCAATATTGTGACTGAGCCCGGCAGTGCAGCTGCATATCGAACCGGTGACTGGCGTTCTCAGCGTCCGGTATGGGACAAAAACGTGTGTGTCAAATGCGGCCGATGTGCTTCGGTGTGCCCTGAACCGTGTATTGTTCACGATGCCGAGGGATATTATGAAGCTGACCTCTACTGGTGTAAGGGGTGCGGTCTCTGCGCTTACGAATGCCCCAAAAAAGCAATAACCATGGTCGAGGAGAATGTGTAATGAGCAAGCGGAGAGGGATTGAAGCGTCGGCTGCGGTCGCTGAAGCAGTGGCTGCAGCAAATGTTGACGTGATTGCTGCATATCCGATTACACCGCAAACTCATATTGTTGAGCGAATTTCAGAGATTGTCGCCGATGGCATTCTCGATGCAGAATTTATCTGCGTGGAGTCAGAACATTCTGCCCTCAGCGCCTGCCTTGGTTCGGCAGCGGTTGGTGCACGAACATTTACCGCAACTGCCGGGCAAGGGCTAGAATTGATGCATGAAGTCCTCTATGTGACCGCCTCAATGCGTCTCCCAGTCGTGATGGTGGTTGCAAACCGTGCACTCTCCGGGCCGCTAAATGTATGGGGCGATCATTCTGATGTCATGGCAGCCCGGGATTGCGGCTGGATCCAGTATTTTGCCGAAAACGCACAAGAGGTGTATGATCTGACGATTTGCGCATTTCGTATTGCAGAGGATCATCGTTGTTTGTTTCCGGTCATGGTAAACATGGACGGCTTTCATGTTTCCCATGTCGTCGAGCCTGTGGAGCTTTTGGACCGCGATGCGGTTGCCTCGTTCCTCCCGCCGAACCGCTATCCGCTTCCCCTGCATCCAGATCGACCGGTCACCATGGGCGCGTTCGCACCGCCGGTGCTTTACACTGAATGCCGCACCGCACAGGAAGAAGCGCTCCGGGCAACGTTTCCGGTGATCAAAGAGGCATGGGATGATTTTGCCAATCGTTTCGGGCGAAGATATGCCCCGGTCGAGACCTACCGCCTCGATGGTGCTGAATGTGTTTTGGTCGTTATGGGGAGCTTTGCTGAAACCGCTGCAGCAGTCATCGACCGCCTGCGGGATGCCGGTAAGCCGGTCGGCCTCATACGGCTTCGTCTGTGGCGTCCGTTCCCGTTTGCAGAGATCAGACAAGCCCTGAGCAATGCCCGGATCGTTATTGTCTGCGATCGGAGCATCTCCTATGGCGGCCCTGGCGGACCGGTATGTTCTGAACTCAAGGCAGCGCTCTTCGGCCACGCGCATCAACCACGAATTGTCAGCTTCATCGCCGGGCTTGGCGGCAGAGATATTCTGCCAGAACAGTTTGCCTCCATGGTTGACCGCGCAACTGAGATCGTCGAGCGTAACTTACCTGTTGATTATGAAATAATCGGGGTGCGCCAATGAATGAGCAGACGTTGCAAAAGCTGAAAGAAGCCGGGGAACTCTTCTCCCCGGGACATCGTGCCTGCATCGGATGTGTCGAAGTGCTGGCAGTCCGCCAGATATGCAAAGCGCTTGGCAAAGACACGATCATCGCCAATGCCACAGGGTGCATGCAAATTGTATCGTCGCCCCTCCCGACAACAAACTGGATGGTTCCGTGGATCCATACGCTTTTTGAAAACACCGCAGCAGTTGCATCGGGCATTGAAGCGGGACTCAAAGCCATGCGGCGCAAAGGCACTGGCATTGACCGTGATATTACCGTAGTGGCCATGGGTGGCGATGGTGCCACGGCAGATATCGGGCTTCAGGCGCTTTCAGGTGCTCTGGAGCGGGGGCATAAATTTCTGTACGTCTGCTTTGACAACGAAGCCTATATGAACACCGGTATTCAGCGTTCAAGCACCACGCCGTTTGGGGCATCGACCACCACCTCCCCCTCAGGAAAAACAAGTATCGGGAAAGTAACGTGGAAAAAAGATATGCCGGCTATTGCAGCCGCGCATAATATTCCGTATGTTGCTACCGCATGTCCGAGCTACAGTGCTGACCTTGTGAAAAAGGTAAAAAAAGCACAACAAGCCGATGGGCCGGCATATTTGCATGTGTTCTCGGTCTGTCCGACGGGGTGGCGGGCAAAACCGGAAATTGGTTTGGAACTTGGCAGATTGGCGGTTGAAACCGGAATTTTCCCACTTTATGAAATTGAAAACGGCCGCTGGAAAATGACCAAAACGGTGCAGCACCTCAAGCCCGTCCAGGAATATCTGAAACATCAAGGACGCTTTCGCCATCTTACACCCGATATGGTTGCACGCATTCAAGACATGGTAACCAGCCGTTATCAAACATTGCTTCAAAAATGCGGCATAGCCCCGAGCTGAAATATTTGTGACGTTTTCTTGCAGAAAGCCATTGCTGTAATACTGCTATCCCGATTACAATACTCGCACCACGCGTTATGGAACGACCCGAGAAGATTCAGGACTATTTTCCTTATGTCGCGCACCGGCTGAAGAACAAATCCTACCGCCGTGAAGCGCGGCTGTGCACCCTTCTCTCCCGACGGCTCTTCTCAGATATCGAGGTGATTGGCTTTGATCCGTTGGTGCGGCAGCGTCGCGCAGAGCTGGAGCACGGCGACCATACGGTTAATATTTATATAGCCCGACATCTCAGTGAGTTTGACTGGCAGGAACTGCAGCGGATATTCGGCGAAGCGGACATGATGGCAACGATTCAAGCAGGCGACAATCTCTTTATCGGCCCGCTGGATCCGATACTGCGCCATTACGGCGGCTTCAAAGTGTTTAGGGAGGAGGTGCGGCTGTTTTCGCCCAACTGGCTGGCGCAACTGTGGTTCAGCATGCTTGACCGGCTGTGGCAGCGCAAAGCGATCAGAAAAGTCCTCACAGCGCTCGGCATGAAACGGCGCCAGCCCCTGATTGTCGATCAGATGCTCGCCCGTGATATCTATGTTGCCTACCTGTACCACCTGATTCATGAAGAAGGCAGGGATGTGCTCATCTTTCCCGAATACACCAAAACGCAAGACAAAAAAATTAAATACGGACGGAGTTATTCAGGGCGTTTGCTTGAGTTTACACCGCTGGTTTTTAAGTTGCTGCGGGATATCAATAAAAAGACGCACCGAAAAATTCAGATTGTGCCGGTGCACCTCTCCTACGAACGGGTAGTTGAAGACCAGACTTTTCGCACGCTTGAGAAGATGAAAACAAACCGCGTCACAAAACCCTTTACCTACATTGTGGACTATTTCTTCAATTACACACACTGGCTGTACCAGCACCACCGCGGGAGGCTGGTGATCAGGTTCGGCGAGCCGATCGTGCTCCGCAAACGGATGGATTTCAGACTGCGGCTGCATGAAGAGGTGCGAAAGCGCGTCGGCATGCTGCAGACCGTGTTTCCGACACAAGTTCTCGGCTACGCATTCGGCGATGCGCAACAACTTCCCGAGAACGAACTCATCCGACGGGTCGAAAAAACACTGCAGGAGCTTCGGCAGACAGCGGCTGACCTTCGCTATGTCGAAAACCTCTCACCGCGCGAGATCATTGCTGCCGCCTATCCGCATTTCAATATGCACCGCAAGCGCTGTGCACTGCTCTATGACCCCACAAACGCTACCTACCGTGTCCTGCGGCCGGATGTTATTTCACAATACCGCAACCACATTCTGCACCTGTTTGAGAAATGGCACGTCTCCGATGAGCTGCGCAAGTTCATCGATCTGTTCCGCGACCAGCCGGAAAAAAAATCTTTTTAACAAACGCTTCTTCGCACCACCGCTCATGCTGGATGCAGTGGGTGACGCTTTTTTGCAAAAAAACGGATACACAGCACCACCACACCGCTGGCAAGCACCAAAAGGGCAAGGTCGCCGGACGAGAGCACAAGGTTGCCGTTTGGCAGATAGTCCTTAACCAGCACGATTAAAAGCGCTGCAATTGTTGTCACGAGCATAAAAACACCGGGCAGAAATGCGAACAAAAAACGCTTCCCCCGGTGTGCAAGCCATAAGCTGATGGTGATGAGCGTTAACGCTGCAAGGAGCTGATTTGCGGATCCGAAGAGTTGCCACAGCTGCTTGAATGCATTGTAATAGGCAAGCAGAAACATCAGGACGACGCAGAGAAACGAGTTGAACATATAGGTGTTCAGCAGCCGTGGCACTGATTTAAACAGCATGCGCCAGAGTTCTTCCAACAGATATCGGTTGAGCCGAACCGCCGTATCCAGTGTTGTCACCACAAACCCCTCAACCATCAGGATGCCAAACACAATGCCGTAGGGCAGCGGCAGCCCGAACCCTTTGTTCAGCAGACCGCCCATGCCGAGCGCAAAAGCAAGGATGGGGTTTGCCTTGACAGCGGGATCGGTTGGGAAAACCAGAGCAGTATACCGGTCAAACTGCAACCCGACGCCAACCGCAATCGTAACGCCGAGCGCCAGCACAGCCTCGAGCACCATGCCACCATAGCCGATAATCCTTGCGTCCGGCCGCTCGTAGGCGAGCTGTTTTGCAGTTGTCCCGCCTGCCACCAGTGCATGAAATCCGCTGATCGCCCCGCAGGCTACGGTGATGAACAGCACCGGCCACACATACCCAAGGTGCGCGTTGCCGAATGCAATATTGGTTGCTGGTGCCGCAATCGAGCCACCTGATACTCCATACACGATGGTTGCGCCAAGCATTGCAGCAAGCCCGCCGTAGAGCAGAAAAGAGTTGGTAAAATCGCGCGGCTGAAGAATGATCCACACCGGCACCCCGGCAGCAACAAACGTATAGACGGAGAGAATGATCATCCAAATAAAGGAATCGATTCTCACCGGAAACCAGAGGCCTAATTGAACTGAAACAACGCAGATTCCAATCGCAAGCACGGAAACCGCCCCTGGTCGCACACCGCGTCGGTAGAGCAAAAAACCGAGCACGGGTGCGCACAATGTAATAATGATCACCGAGGTTGATGCAATGCCACCGATTACTGCATAGGTCACGCCGTTTTCTACCACCGTTTGTATCTTCATGCTGCTCCCCCCGAGGTAGGCAAGCGGGTATTTTGAGGACAGCGCGGTTGTTGTAAGCGTTAAAAAAACCGACGTTATCATCAGCAACATAATGATCGTAAAGCAGATAAACAAAAGAAAACCCGTGCGGCCAAGCGTCCGCTCAGCGATTTCCGCAACAGAGCGTCCGCGCTCACGGAGCGATGCAAGGAGTGTGGTAAAATCATGGACGGTTCCGATGAGCAGCGTGCCCAGCACAATCCACAGCCATACCGGAACATAGCCAAAGACAAGTGCAACCGTCGGTCCGATAATCGGACCGCCGCCAGCAATCGATGCAAAATGATGCCCAAAGAGCACAAATTTTTTCGTTGGAACGTAATCAACATTGTCGTGAATTTCCTGTGCCGGCGTTTGGTGTTGTCCGTCAACGTCAAATACCCGTTCGATAAAACGGGCGTAAAACCGATAGCCAAGAAAAAAAACGGCAATAGGAACCAGGAGCATCACCAGAACATTCATTGTACCCTCCCCTTCATGTTCACAAGGTCACCTTTTTCCATCTATGCCATCCTCTTTGTTCGCCTGATCAGGCGCTTCGGCATACTCGGCATAGAGTGTTTGAAAACACTCGGGACACAGGCAGTGGCTGAGGAGCGCTGAGGTATGCGTGGTAATATACTCTTCAAGCCGCTGCCACACTTCCCGGTCATCGCGGATTTTATGGCAGTGCATGCAGATCGGAAGAATCCCTTGCAATGTTTTGATGTGGGTCAGCGCTTCCTCAAGATCGGCAACTTTGCTGGCAAGCGCTGTTTGCAATTGTACAATGCGCGCCCCGACCTGTATTCGTGCGCGCAGCTCATCATGGTTAAAATCCTTTCTGATATAGTCATCAACGCCTGCGGCAAAACCTTCGATAAGATCCCGATGAGAAGTGCGCGCGGTGAGGAGAATGATGTGGAACATCGTGCCGTCAGGAAGCGAGCGCACCTTGCGGCACAGCTCCAAGCCGTCAAGCCCTGGCATCATCCAATCAAGGAGTACCAAACGCGGAGGATCATCTGACTGTAGAATCTCCCATGCAGCAAGGCCATCGCCTACTGATTGTGCGGAGTATCCCCACTTGGATACATATGTTTCAAGCAATGCGCGCGTTGCCGGATCGTCTTCGGCAATAAGGAGGCGCATCTTTGCCTGCGCAGCCTCGCGTGTTTTCATGGGCGGAGCAACATTGAGAACCATTCAGCATTTGTGGAACAGTAAAGCAAAGCAGCCGGTATTTTGCAAAAAAAATTTTTTAATTTTTTTTCAACGGGAATCTTAATTTGGCCTTGTTTTTGATTTTTTGTCAAAGCAATTTATTTACTAATGAAATTGGCTTTTTAAAACGAAAAAACTAAAAAAGTTTTTGATTAAGGCTAAATATAGATTTTTATTTTTTTAAGGACTTCTTTGTAAGAAATTTATCACAAAAAAAAATCTACAAAATGTGGTATTTTTTATTGACAAAAAATACTACATTTTGTAGAAGACGCGTTAACGAAAAGTGTTGCAATAAAGTTTAAAAAAAACAAAGGCAAAGATGGGAATAAAAGGGCATTTTGTATGTTTTTTCTTTAACGCATACAAAACAATATACAATTCAGGAGGAACAGAGCATGATTTTATCAACAGTACATGCTGATAAGCCCTCACTCTCCCATACTGATGGTCAGAATAACCACAGGCCATCAGACGCAGAGGATCCTCCGGGTTGTTTGTCCCAACGATTCCGACAACGTTTTTTTCATGATGTTCCTGATGCTGTATGGAACGATTGGAAATGGCAGTTTCGCAACCGTATTACCACCGTTGAACATCTTGCTCAATTCATTCCCCTTGATCCCAGCGAACAAGAACGCTTAAAATTTGTCATATCCCGCTATCCTTTCTCGATCACCCCGCATTATCTTTCACTGATTGATCCCGACGATCCTGACGATCCAGTGCGGCGCCAGGCTGTGCCGTCATGCGAAGAAACGGCACTTGCAGGAATCGGGGACGAAGATCCGCTTGCCGAGCAGGAACATTCTGTGGTTCCTGGGTTGGTGCACCGGTATCCTGACCGTGCTTTGATGGTGCTCACCAATCTCTGTCCGGTATTATGCCGCCACTGCACGAGAAAACGCGAGTGGCGCCACGGAAAGTGTGTGAGAACCGATGCTGATATTGCCCTGATGATCGATTATATCCGCCAGACCCCTGATATACGCGATGTGATCATATCAGGCGGTGATTCACTGACGCTTTCAACCGGTCGGCTTGAAACCGTACTGAAAAATCTTCGGGCGATCTCTCATGTTGAGATCATCCGTATCGGCACCCGCTTTCCTGTGGTGCTGCCACAGCGTATCGATGAAGAACTCTGCGCCATGCTGTCAAAGTACGGCCCGATATGGATCAATACGCATTTTAATCATCCCCGTGAAATCACCCCTGAGGCTGCAGCGGCATGTGATCGGCTGTTGCGCAGCGGCATTCCGCTCAACAATCAGAGCGTGTTGTTGCGCGGCGTTAACGATTCGGTTGCGATCCAAACCAAACTGTGTCATGAGCTCCTGAAGATTAAAGTGCGGCCATACTATTTGTTTCAAACCGATGATGTCGAAGGAACCGAACACCTTCGCACGAGTATTGAAACCGGCATTGCCATCATCGCGGGAATGCGGGGCTATACCTCGGGGTTGGCTGTTCCGACCTTTGTCATCGATCTGCCCGGGGGTGGCGGAAAAGTGCCGCTGCAGCCAGAATATGTCATTGCAGCGTCGCCGAACGAGTATATCTTCCGCAATTATGAAGGGAGCGTGTTCCGATGTAGAAACCCACGCCCTGATACCGGTGCGGAGGATGTCCATTCTGTCATTCCGTTATCTCGGTAATGGGTCAGCCAACCACTCACATGACCGCAGTGGACGTACCTATGGTGCACGCTCTCCGCGGCTCCTGCACCGAACATATCCAGAGCCGACGACAGCGCGGCCGGCAAAGTTTTTTCAAGCTGCTTACCGGTCTTGCGTACATGCAGGATACCGATCGCCTGCGTGCATGGCAGGCGGTCATTGATGAGCTTGGGCTGCGGTACTGTGTGACAACCGTACCGGGTCGGCTGGAGTTTCTTGCCGACCTTATCATTGCCGGGCATCATCTGCTCTCACCCACACAAAAAAGAAAACTCAGGCGCTCTGCCGCGCGCATGCTTCGAGCGCCTGCCGATAAAGATCCGTTTGCCGATTTTGCAAGTGCGTATGTTGTTGCGGCGTTTGACCGCACGGTACCACAGCAACCCTCCTCACGCCTCAGCAAGGCACTTGCCGCAGCATCTTTAATGGGAATGCTCACAACCGCATGTGCTCAAAAAAATCAGTCTGCTGCTGTTCCCGCTGTACAACCACCGGTTATCCGTACGACACCGGTTGGACAACAATCGCCTGCGCATGAGTACATTGTTCAACCCGGCGAGAGTGTCTTTAAAATCGCCCGCAAAACAGGTGTTGATCCAGAGGCGCTGGTGCGGCTAAATAAACTTTCCTATAACCACAAACGTCGATGGTACGAACTCCATCCTGGTCAGGTCTTGCGCCTCCCTGCGACAAAGGATGAGGCGGTGCGCGATCAAAACATTATGTATGACTCCATAATAGTGAAAGACGCTGCCGGGCAGATTGAAAAGATGTATCATTTGGTGCACCGGGGGGAAACGCTTGGATCGATTGCAAAAAAATATAATGTTGATGTCAATAGTCTTGCCGCGGCTAACGGCATTGTTAATCCTCACAGGATCCGCTACGGAACCATGTTGCACATTCCGCGCCCCGCATCCGCAAAGCCTGCTGGCCGCATTGCCTTTAAGCATCTGCCAATCGAGCAAAAGGTTGCATTCCTTGCCGAGCGGACCATCCCTTCGGGCAGGCCGTATCTAAAAACCCTTGTTGAAGTGTGCGATGAATTCAACGTGGATCCGCGCCTGTTTGCCGCACTGGTGTGGGAGGAGAGCTGGTTTCAGCACCATGCAATATCACAGGACAACTGCCGGGGGCTTGTGCAGATCGATCCGCGGTTCCATTCCGTATCGAGCGACATACGAACCAGTTTTCAAAAAAGCCTTCGCTACCTCATGTACGAATACACCTATTATCTGCGCAAAGGGTTTGACCGCCG
>JAOAHH010000077.1 GCA_026415325.1 Thermodesulfobacteriota bacterium
GACTCCGCCGCCCAGGATAAGACGAAAAATTCCAAAAAAAAGAGCGATAATGCACAAGATCAGACCGGCGATACTACCGCCCTTAGGATTATCTCCAGCAGTACACAAGGCAATCCCGCTGATAATTATACCGATGGCTGAAAACGGTATGTTTATCCAATTCAGCGCTCCAAGACAAGGAAAGAACCCCACAATCATTCCAAGGATTGCAAAGATCCTCCAAATCAAACTAAGAAACTGCATGACTTCACCTTCTTTTGGGTTGATGTTTCATGTTCGACGCGCGATGCTGCACGTTGCGACAAGAGAAACTTGTGTATTCGATTCAAAAGGAAAACGGCGGCCAAAATTTCGTTTGCGAGAAGAATTCCATACAATGCGATTGACCGGTGATTAAAGGTGGCTGCCTCGGTGAGATTGCCGCGGGAAATGGCTATAAATGCCCTTGTCATACCGCACAAAAGACATGGTTCCTGGCTATGATGAGGCAACGCGCAAGCTCCGCTTGCGGACAGAAGGGCACTCTCGGACATAAGATGAGGAGCTAAAAACACGGACAACAGGATTGCCGAGATCATCAACCATGATGAACTAATCGCCATCTTTATTTCTTGGGTTGTCATTTGATTCTGTCCTTAATTGTTGCCGAGCATTATCTTTTAGGTTTATTTTATTTCCCGTGAACATATAAAAAGCAAATCAAACCATGTCAAGAAGATAAATATATTGAATTATTTTTAGACGTCCCCTTATTGCCAAAAGCCTGCCCGCGGCAATCCTTTTTTAATGTGCATGGTGCTTACTGCTTTAATAAGTCAGCTTTTCAAGGTCGTGATTTCCGGTGTGCATAGCCACATAACCGTAATGAAGGGCTCTATGGGGCACATAATCTATTGAGATCCGAGCCTGCTTGAAAGGCCGGCTTTTTTTGCAGAATGAACGACTGATAAACTCAAAAGCATTATTATTTGACAGCATCTAGAACAAAGGAGCGGGTAAAGCTTCCACTGCTCTTTTTAAGCAGATAAAGATAAACGAGAACCACGTCTTGTTTTTTTGAAATAACAACAGGAACAACTACCAAGCATACACCCCTGCGGTGAGGATGCTGAAGAACGCTGACTGTGCTTCGATGGCAACAGACAGCCCCATTTTTTGGAATATATGATGTTCGGTGCGGGCGTTTTTAAAAACAATCTGTTCAAGTGCAGGGCCGTAATCGAAATTTTCTTGCGGAGCGAACGTGCGGCAACAGGCATCATAGGCGCGCCAGACTATATCGCGCATTGTTGATATTTTGGCAAGAGCAATACCGGACAAATGAACACTCATGAATGCACCCCAGAATGCAGGCAGGGCAGGGGTTTTATGTAGCGCCGAAGCAATACCGTGCGCGTCGGCATCCCGGCTCAGAGATGTAAAAAAAAGATCACGCATTGCGATGTCGGACTGCGGAAAATGTATTGCGATACGCGTTGATAAATCTTCTTTCTGAAACGTAAAAGGGCTTACATTCGAGACAGCGGCATCGAGGACGGCAAGCGGATAACCCCGTTTTACCAGAGACATGCTTCCTGTAAGACGGATAAAAATACCGGTCGCACTATTTTCGGTGTTTTTATAAACCTCAACAAACCTGATACCGTCTTTATTTTCGTACGTTGTGATGATATTGGTCGAGTAGGTATCCCCTGTGCTGCCTTGCACGATAAAATCTCCGGCTTTTGTAAGTTCGGGTATTGGCGGAAGGGGAAGCCTAAATGTTTCGTTAAAATGGACTGTCGCAGGCTTAATGTAATTTTTTAAAAAAAATTCTTTATCCATTATTTTTACTTTTTAATTTATGTTTTATGCTTTGCATTTAGCGCTGTTTTCTTTCCCTTATTTGACACCTGCGAGTCTTACTCCAGCCTCAAATGCCTGCTGAAGATCATATGCTTTATCTTTCACCTGTGCCCGCTCAAGGTTGCCGGTACTGAGGATTTCGGCAACTTTTACGAGCTTGAAATCCTTTATATTTGAGTCAAGCACTCGGAGAAGCAGTGCAGACTGACAAGGGCTGAAATCACCCTGACTGACAACAACCACTGCACGCTTGCCACTGATAGTGGTCGATGAGGTGGCACCGATAATGTTCCCCACAGAGTCACGCTCGACCGACATTTTTATCAGCGGTTGCATTCTGCAAAAAAGATTTACCATTGCCGCAGACATGGAATGCACATGATTGGGGGGGCCAAAGATAAAGCCGTCAGCCTGTTCCATGGCAGTGAGAATGCGGGGCATATCATCTTTTAATGGGCAAGGTTTCCCGCCCTTTAACGCAGTGCAGGCAAGGCAGCCGGTACAAAGCTGTATGTTTGCCTTGTACAGATAAATCTTCTTCACCGAAGCCGATATTTTGCTGTGCACGCCTTCTATGACTTTATCGATCAATATCTCGACATTAGAGCCTTTGCGTGGGCTTCCCACAAATGCAAGTAACTTCATAATAGCCTCGTAACATGTTGTGATGTCTTAAAAAATGGGGCATTGTAAAGATCTATGCACATTGTCCACGAAAACAGGAATCTCGCAGTTGTGATTTCCAGATTGTTTTTTGTTCTATTTCTGAAAATATTTTGTCCATTTTTTATCAACAAGAGCAAAAGCATCCGGAGCGCGCTCTTCAAGCGCGGTACGATTATCTTCAGGATAAACATCAGGCCCGCCTTCGCCAGGCTGCTGCCGGGTTGCATCGATAACGATTTTGCCGCTTAAAAACATTTCCCGGCAACTTGGATCGATCGGTATGTGCGTGGTCTGCGGAACGATGAGACTCGCACTGCCAGGTTGCCAGCGCGTGCCGACCGCGTGCATGACCCGCGAAAGATCGGTCGGTTCTACATCCTTATCGACAACAATCACAACCTTTTTGCTGAAGCCGACCATACGGTACCCAAGAATCAACATTCCTATTTCGATACCTTCGCCGGGTAACCGTTTGTCAATACAGGCAATAACAACCGAAGGAGTGTCGGGTGGGGTGTGAAGTTTTACAAGATGCGGCATGATTTTTTTCAGTCGTGCAAAATGCGCCACATCCCACGGAACGGTGAGATATGCGCCGCCGATGCCGGGCCACAGATTATACACCCACGGATTTTTTCGGTGCGTGATTGCTTCAACCTCAATGGTAAAGGCAGTAAAGGTCTTTTTACCGATATACCCCATCATTTCACCGTAGGGGCCTTCTTCTTCGGTTTCGGTATTGATGTACCCCTCAAGAATAAACTCTGCATGCGCTGGAACATAAAGATCGTTTGTTTCACTTTTAACGATTTCGACAGGCTTGCCCCGAAAACCACCGGCAATGGCAAGCTCGTCCTCACCGACATCGGCAAGGCGTGTGCTGCTCATCATCCATGAAATGGGATCGATGCCGATTGCAACGGAAACCGGCACTTTATTTTCCCCGCGTTCCATTGCCCGCATCATGAATTTGTAACCATGGCTTTGGTTGGTAAAATAGACACCGGTTTTGCGGTGGCCTTTAACCTGCATGCGGTAGGTTCCGACATTACGGCCGAGTTCTGGATCATGCATAATAACCGATCCTGCGCTGATATATTGCCCAGCGTCGGCAGGATTGTTTTTTATCCACGGAAATCGATAAAGATCTACCGCATTGCCGGTAAGCACCACTTCTTTGCACGGTGCGCAGTTGCGCTGAATTGCCACCGGCTCAATTTTTTTCCACGTGAATTCACGGTCGAGAAAGCTCAGTATTCGTTCCACCGTGGCATCATACATGGCGCTTTGCTCATCGGTAATATCCTGAACGCCAAAACACTGGGCTATGGTACTGTAGCCGTTGTAAAGATTTCCTACAACCGGCGTGTCATAGAGCGTGCCGTTGATTTTTGTCCGTTCGATTAAAAAGGCTGGTGCTTTATCGCGCATCCTGTCGTTAAGGCGATAAGCAAAGGCGGTTATCTCATATGCATCTTGATCCATTTCAGGAATCCTGACCAGCCGTCCGCGCCGTTCAAGCGAAGCAACATAGTCACGGATCGAATCATACGGATACATGAGCATTCCTCCCGTATGCAAAGACTCAGTCTTTATTGCTCGACACTATGTCTTTTGGTTTTCCCAGTTTATCCCAACCGCGCAAGCGGTAATAATCGTCAAGCATGCTATCAAGGCAGTCTATCCGTTTGCCTTCTGCCATGCCTTCAGGGAGAGGTTCATTGAGCAGTCGAGGCGGGAGCGAATCGTCTTTTCTCGAAAACCCTTCCCTCATATTAAAAAGGCGTTCAAGCGTGATAATGCGACGCGCTGCGTTTCGTAAGCATTCTTCTGTATAGTGGGTGCCGCAGACCGCGTTGATGAGCTCCGGCACAAGATGAATCGGAACAAAATTGAAGCTGCACAGACCTGCCGAATCGTATATACAGGCATTTTCGGAAAGATAAGCAGCCCGTTCTGCCTTGCCGTTGGGACTGTAAAGATCTACATCAGGCATGAAAAACTCGACGATCATATAGCCGCCGCGGCCGTGCTCGCCGCCTCGGGGTGCAATTGCATACGAAAGAGCTTGACCGAATACTGCGCGGGGATCATAACCGGCAAGTTCAAGCCCTTTTACATGCATGGCAAACGATTCGGATCCTGAAATGGTGCGCGAAAGGCGCATGACACCTTCTCCTAAATGTTTAGCAAAACCTTCTCGATTGCCGATCATGTCAATAAGCTTAAGAACAAGCTCAGGATTTCCCCATGAAAGGGTTATGCCGTCTGTATCTTTTAGGGATAAAAGACTTCGCTGGGCACACTCTATTGCAAATCCAATAACATTGCCGGTAGAAATTGTATCAAGTCCGAGCTCATCACAAAGATGGTTTGCGGCGATAATCGTATCGCGGTCGGCAATGCCGAGGTTTGAGCCCAGCATTACCACGGTCTCGTATTCCGGACCTTCGACACGGGTTCCCAAAAATCTGCCACTTTTAATCTCTGATATTAAAGAACAGCCGACCGGGCAGGACTGACATGCCATGCCTTTGACCCGGTTGTATTCGGTCAAGGCACTTCCCGCAATATCATCCGCAGCTTCAAATGTTCCGGTCTGGAAGTTGCGCGTTGGAAGCCCACCCATTGCATTCACGACACTGACAAGACCTGCAGTACCGTTCATTTGCAGACCGATAAGACTTGGGTTCTCGCTTTGATCATCTCTAATTTTTTGGACAACGGTTTTAAACATTACACGGTCCGCTATCGCAACATCGCAATTTCCGGAAACGGCCAGTGCCTTTAAATTCTTTGATCCCATGACCGCGCCGATACCACCACGGGCTGCGGTGCGGGTCTCAGAAACTACAGCGGCAAAGCGAACGAGTCGTTCGCCTGCAGGACCAATACAGGCAACGCGGGCAGCGTTGCCGATTATTGATTTAATCTTGTTTTCGGTTTCAGACGTCGAAAGGCCCCAAATGTCCGAAGCATCATTAAAAGAAACTCCATCAGGGGTCATGTGCAGCCACACATAATTTGCCGACGTGCCGGAAATAACAACACCATCCCATCCAGAGCGCTTGAAAGCGTTCGGAAACGCGCCACCCATGCTTGCAGGATTAATCACACCGCCAAGGGGTGATTTTGTCATGAAGACGATTCTAGATGAACCAGGGGCGTTCGTTCCGTTAAGCGGGCCGCTAAATATGATGATCTCGTTGTGCGGAGACAAAGCATCACTCTGTGGAACGACGTGGTCAAAGAGCAGTTTTGCAGCAATACCGCGCCCTCCGATGTAATCAGATACAAGCCGTTCCGGAAGCGGAATTGAATGGAAGGTGCGGTGGGTAAGATCAACGAATAAATATTTGCCGTGCCATCCACCCATACACATATTTCCCCCGAGCCTGTTCGCTTATCATATATTACCTCATTAACACAAAAGTAATGAATTTGAAAGTATGAGGAAGCCGAGGTCGATGAAAATCTAAATTGACACGGGAATCGATGAGCGGCACACTAATAAAAGATAATGGTGAACGGATACGGCATAGGATGCGAAGGAGGTTGTTATGACACCGAAGAGATTAACTTTTGAATTTGTGCGTGAATTCGAAGATATCTATTCACTCGGCGGCGGACACATAACCGCAGCACTTTGTTCGTGCAGCCCGCCGATTCTGTTTGATCCGGGCGTCTCGGCGTTTGGACCCTTATATCTCAGGGAACTTGCCCGGCGCGTATCCAACACCGATAACCTTATCCTTGCACTTTCGCATACCCACTTTGACCATTGCGGTGCCGCGGCATATCTGAAGAGAAAAATTCCGAGCGCGCAGATTGTTACAAGCCAGCGCGGGGCTGATATTTTGAAGCGACCGAACGCCGTTGAACTTATCAGAAAGCTCAACGCGGAATATGAGCAGGAAATGGCAGATGAACTAGCCGGGGAGGATGTAACCTTTACAGCGCTTGAAGCAACGTTAAAACTTTCCGACGGCAATGCCATCCGGCTTAACGGTGGCCGCATCTGTATTGCATATGAAACGCCCGGTCATACACGCGACAGCCTCACGTATTTTTTCCCGGACACCGGTATTGCGTTTGTCGGAGATGCTGCAGGCGGCTTGGATTTAGGGTTTATCCATAGCCCCTATCTTGTTAGTTTTGCAGATTATCTCGCCTCAATCGATAAAATCCAAAGTCTTAACCCCCGCGCCATCTGTATCCCCCATAACGGTATTCTTATAGGAGATGATGTTCCGCGATATCTCAACGAAGCAAAAGCTGCGGCAA
Source organism: Thermodesulfobacteriota bacterium (assembly GCA_026415325.1). Lineage (GTDB taxonomy): Bacteria > Desulfobacterota > WTBG01 > CAIYCZ01 > CAIRTM01 > JAOAHH01. The sequence goes on from JAOAHH010000077.1 coordinate 6,796, forward strand.
TTGAGTACAAAGATATCATCGTTCGATATCTTGACATGTATCGAGGAGACCAAGAAAAAGTGGTAGAACGGATAACTGCCGAAGAATACGATGCGGTGACCGAACATATTCAAAAACGTCAGCCTTTTATTCTGAACCTTCGGGCAAAGGTCGCTGCCGTTGCGGCATGGCTTGAAAACCGGAAGAAAGGAGAAATTGATGGAAATGAGTGATAAGCGTTTTGTCGGAAAAAATGTATTGATAACCGGCGCTGCAACCGGCATCGGCAGGGCAACGGCGCTGCGATTTGCCCATGAAGGTGCAAATATCGCGCTGTGCGATATTAAAGGAAGAGAACTACAAGAAACGGCCGCCATGATCGCCGGAACAGGGCAAAAAGGCTTACCAATTGTCTGCGATCTCTGCAATATGAAAGATCTTGAAAGGATGATCGATACAGCGCTGGGGCAATTTCTAACATTCGACGTCCTTTTCAATAATGCTGGCATCGGTGATACCAACGCATATTTTGAGGATATCGAAGCCGATCTTTGGGATCGAGTATACGCGGTAAACGTAAAAGCGCCGTTTTTTATCAGCAAACGCATTGCCCGCATTATGATCGACAACGGCATAAAGGGAAGAATTATTAACACCGCGTCAACCGAAGGGAAGACAAACCGTGGCGGCAGCATTGTCTATGCTTCTTCAAAAAGTGCTTTGATCGGGTTGACACAGGCGCTTGCCGTGCAGCTTGCGCCCTATGAAATAACCGTAAATGCCGTATGCCCGGGGCTTATCGATACACCGATCTGGCATCGTGCTGATAAGGCAATGGAGCTTCCTGATGGAAGTGCAATAAAGATGATTGTGGAATCATCAATAGAATCACGTATTTTGAAGTTGCCGCGTGTCGGTACCCCGGATGATGTTGCAGGAGCGGTTATATTTCTTGCTTCTGAGGATGCGGCATACATGACCGGCCAGGCCATAAATGTATGCGGCGGCATTGAAATGCACTGACGGCTTTTATGTCTTGACATTATTAGTGGACGGTGATACATACCGAACAGTCGGTATGTAAAATGACGCAAAAAAAAGCACCAGAGATCAGAAAAGAAGAAATATTCGAAGCAGCCCTTCGATGCTGCAACGAAAAGGGGTATTTCAATACCTCTATAGAGGATATTGCGCAACGCGCTGAGATCTCCAAAGGGGGCATTTACCATCATTTCAAATCAAAGAAAGACCTTTTTATCGAGCTGTTTCACACGGTAGCCGACCGGTATTTTGAGTCTCTGAGAAAGGAGGTGCATCTGACAAAAGATCCCACCGAACAACTCCACGAAATGGTGAGAAAATCTGAAGAGGTTTTCCATAAGCACTATGACATATTGAAATTTTGTCTTGAATTTATAACTCTCGGCACCCGCGATCCGGAGATACGCGAAGAGGTTACAAAATTTTACAAAACACGGGTTGCACTGTTTGCCCAGAAACTTGACGAAGGGGTAATCGCTGGTATTTACAAAAAAATCCCTGTCACAGGGGTTGCACGCACACTTTATTTTCTCTCAATGGGTTTCTTTTTGACTTTTTTCACCGTTGCTGTCGATTTTGAGCCGATTCAACAACACACCATTAACCTCCAGACAATTATAAACGGAATACGGAGGGAGCGTTAAGATATCACAAACCCTGCCCGCTCGACGATGTCCGGTAAGATGTAAAAACCTGAGGTGAGAGGGAAGAATAACAACTAAACAGAAGGAGGATTAATCATGAAAAGGGTTATTGTGAAGTATGCAGTGCTCTGTTTGATCCCTGTAATAGCATTGCTCGGTATTGTTTCTGCGGCTGAAAAAAAGAAAAAGGCTGCAGAACCGGTAAAAGCAAAGGTTATAGCAACAAACGCCGTTGCCGATACCAACCATCCCGAGATACCAGAAGGTATTTCATGCAACGATTGCCATGAAATGAAGCTTGATGCGTCAACTACGGCAACACAGATGTGGCTCTATGGGGATTCTCCCGGAAGGAAGGCAGGCGAAGGCGTCATGCCTGAAGAGAAACTATGGCAGCATATTGAAAAAACCATCGGAGGAAGAAAAAAGGATTCAAAGACTTTCGTCCTCGCTACAAGTCTCAACAACGTGCCGCTCTCAACAACGGCCGAATTTACGCTCGATCCTGAAAAGAAAATGCTCTACGGATTCCATGAAGGCGGCACGGAAAAGCTTGACCACATCAGGGCAAATCCACGCGTAAGCCTAAACTGGCACAAAGAGTTCGAATCGTTTGCCGATTATTCGTGTCTCCAGATCAGGGGCCGCGCTGAGCTTCTCGACGGAAAACATCCTGATTTTGAAAAAATACTGGTTGAATTTTTGCCCTATGAAGACGGCGCCCGTGTGCCGCCAGATGCCACACCGGAGCAGCGAGAGGAGCGCCTGAAGCAATGGCGGGAAAGCCTAAAGAGGGGCTCATTTTTTATAAGCAGAATTACCATTGATCAAGTTACGGCAGCATGCCTTGACTTTACCAAGGAAGGATATCGTCGCTATCAGCGATGGGTAAGAAAATAAGGGCTGAAATTGCTAGGCTTACGGAATAAAAGCCATGTGCCATAAGACGCATGTTGGGAGCCGTAAATTGTTCAACCGTCAACGCACACACTGCACGATGCGCTCGACTCGGACTCGTCGAAACGCCGAATTATTGTGAGGAATAGGAAGAAAGCTATTTTTAGAAATGAGGTGCAACTGTTATGAAAAATATCGTTATTACCGGAAGCAGCCAAGGGATCGGGCTTGGGCTTGCCGAAGAATTCCTCAAGCGGTCTTGCTGCGTTATGCTGAGCGCTCGCTCAGAAAAGCGTCTTGAGCAGGAACGCAAACGTCTTGCAGACGCCTACGGAGCATATCGGGTAGCAGCAACCCCGTGTGATGTAACGGACTATGCAAAGGTTCAAATGCTTTGGGATGCAGCGGTTAGGGCATTTGCAACGGTCGACATCTGGATTAATAATGCGGGCATTATGAACACAACGCGCAGGTATTGGGAGCTTGATCAGGCCGAGATTGCTCCGGTCGTAAACACAAACATCATCGGTGTTATGTACGGCAGCCATGTGGCTCTGCGCGGCATGATTAAGCAGGGGCACGGTCAAATTTATAATCTTGAAGGCATGGGCAGCAACGATAGCATGCGGCCGGGATTTACGGTTTACGGAACGACGAAACGCGCAGTCAGATATTTTACCGAATCACTGGTCGAAGAAGCCCGTGATCTTCCGGTGCAAATCGGGACAATCGGCCCGGGCATTGTTGTTACAGAGTTTCTTATCGAAAACATGAAAAAGATGCCGCCAGAGGAATATCAGCAGGTACGCATGGTCTATAATATTCTCGCAGATAAAGTTGAGACGGTCGCACCGTTTCTTGTCGAACACATCCTGGCAAATACCGCAACCGGCGCAAAGATCGATTGGCTGACAGACGAAAAAGCCATGGAGCGCTTTAATTCTGATGAATATGCAACACGGGATTTGCTTGTAGAATTCGGACTGTAACCGACGATATTTTTATTGTTTTGAGGAGCCTGATATAGTATATCCTGCGGAACATATAGGTAACCGAAAGAGGAGAACGACTATGGCGCAAATAAACGGCGGTAAACCGAAAACAAAAAAATTTGCCGGCATCAACGTCCCCCCAGAACTTTCCAGGCTCAACTTTTTCTTCCTCTTCTTCAATACATTTCTTATAGGGATGATTATGAGTGTCCCGTCGGTATTGCAACCTGCATTCATGCGGGACATTATCAAGATCAATCAGGATTTTGCCGGTTCAATTAACAGTTTCCTTCAGAACATGAGCCAGGTGGCAACCCTTGCGTTTGTCGCGCTGATCGGAGCTTTGTCTGATAGGACCGGTAGAAAAATACTTATATTTGCCAGTTTTGTCGTGCTTGCAATATCGTTTTATCTATTCAAAGTATCTGATGTTATTGCCGCGGCTCTCGGCATTTCTCCTGAGACGGCGGCATCGATTTGCGCCTCGCTCAGCTTTATGTCAGCGCGTACAGCAGATTTTCAGCCGTTTGCACCCGGACTGCTGGTCTCTTATTGCATGAGGTTTCTCGTTGGTATAGGACTTATTCTCGGATACCCGCAATTCATTACCATGGTGGGCGATTATACAACCGACAAAGATCGAGGCAAAGGCATGGCGCTCAACGGCATGGCGATGGGTTTGTCGTCAATTTTAGTGTTCGGTATTTTCGGACCGATTATTAAAAAGAGCGGCGTCCTTGCAGCGTTCAATGTTGTTATCGTGCTGTCGGTCATCGGCGCGGTATTGACGCTTCTTTTCATGAAAGACCGTATGCCGGAAAAGCCTAAGGAGAAACAAGGACTCAAAGACATTATTCCTCTGGTTACCCAGAGCAAGGCGCTCCAAAGTGCATATCTATGTTCGCTTATAACCCGAGCTGATATTGTCGTCCTCGCAACCTATCTTGTCACGTGGGGAGTTAAAGTCGCAAAAGACATGAATATGGCAACAGGCGATGCGACGATGAAGGCAACGCTACCTATGATCGTTATGGGGGTGGTATCTCTGTTTGCTTTTCCGTTTATCGGGGTGCTACTTGATAAATGGGGCAGGGTGCCGACGATTCTTGTGTCACTTGTTTGTGCGGCGATCGGGATGCTGCTCATAGGAATAGCTCCGTCGCCGTTCAGCCCGCTGTGCTTTTTGGCGGCATCGCTTGCAGGAATCGGTATGTCAGGGTCGATTGCAGGGGCAAATACACTTGCCATCGACGCTGCACCTATTACGTTAATGGGTGCAATTATGGGCGGTCTTAACACCATGCAACCGGTTGGCATACTCTTTTTCCTTGCATTAGGCGGATATTTGTTTGATTCTGTTGGTCCCGGCGCATCATTCATCCTCAAAGGTGCAGCTACCGGTGCATTGTTGATTTGGATCTTTGCATATCGGAAGAGCATTGTTAAGGAAATAACGCCGGTGTTTACTATGGAATGGGATGAAGCGGCAAAACGGCAAATGATGAAAATACCCGGCGGTGTCAGGCAAGGTGCGATCGAAGGGACAGAAGCGTATGCACAGAGCCAAAACATAACGAGGATCACCCTTGACCTTTGCCTTGAATTAAAAAAAATGATGGATGAGTCTGATACAAAGTAGCGAACCTAAGAAATAATTTATGCAAAAGCGGGGTTTTGGCGATAAAACCCCGCTTTTGTTATATAATAACCGCTTGACAGACGCGCTGTTTGGCTTATTCTTAATATACCTTCCGTTGCAGTTGACATGAATGAGGAATGAAGCTATGACGGTACCGAGAAAAGAGTTGCTTTATCGGATGCTTCTCGGCGAGAAACAAAGGATCCTTGCCCAAATTAAGGCCAGCATGGAAGCCGGGGTTGAGGCAGATGTGCGCATGGGTTTTGAAGTTACGCAGGACAATGCCGACAAATCCATTGATGAACTCGAAAAGCATATTGCGGCACAGATTACTGGGGTGCGGTCAGAAATGGTCGACCTTATCGATGATGCGTTAAACCGCCTCAACGAAGGAACATACGGTCTGTGCGATGACTGCGGCGAAGAAATTCCGGTCGAACGGCTCATGATCCTCCCGTTTGTCAGCCGTTGCGTTCGATGTCAGGAACAGGCCGATCGGTTAAAGAAGATTGAACAGGAACACGTGATTGAGCCACCAAGCGAAAACACCTATGAGGACGAATTGCTGGAGGAGTAGGCGGTATGCAATACCGACAGCGACGACATTCTCAAAACAGCTTCGAGGAATTTGAAGCGGCATCTCTTTTTTGCCCAAAGTGCAGAGAAGCGGTGCCGGTTCGGAAACGGCTCTTGCTCACGCTCCCAAACGGGGACAAGTACGATTACTATTGTGCGGTGTGCGGTACTGTTGTGGGCGGCAAAATGGACGCACATACCCAACCGATAATGATTCCAAAAGGGCTTTCACAATAAAGAAACTCTATGCAAGGATCGAACTTTGATTATATCTTCCGAGAATACGATATCCGGGGTAACGTTGACACAGAATTAACTTCTGAAAACGTTCTACTCCTCGGCCGTGCCATCGGGACATTTTACCGTCGCAATGGTGTTGACCAAATGACATTGGGGCGAGATTGCCGTTGCTCGTCGGAACGAATCCGTGATGCGCTTCTTACTGGCCTTCTTGAGACAGGAATGACGGTTGTCGATATCGGACTGTGTCATACGCCGCTTCTCTACTTTTCACTTTTCAATCTCAATATACATGCAGGCGTCATGATTACCGGCAGCCATAATCCACCGGAATTTAACGGGTTTAAAATTTGCCTTGGTACGAGCACGATATACGGTGAGCAGATCCAGGATATAAAGCGCATTGCCGAAAGTGGTGAGTTTGTAAAAGGAATCGGAACGGTCATTAAAAAAAATATTTTGTCTGATTATATCAGCCATATTGCACAGGACATCAAGCTATACCGGCCGTTGACGGTTGTTGTTGACGCAGGGAACGGCACTGCAGGCCTTGCGGCCGTACCGTTGCTTCAAAGAATAGGATGTAGCGTCATTCCGTTATATTGCGAGCCAGACGGCACCTTTCCGCACCACCATCCCGATCCGACCATACCGGAATACCTCCAAGATCTGATAGCAACAGTACAACATAAAAATGCCGACATCGGTATCAGTTATGACGGCGATGGCGATCGTATCGGAGTTGTCGACGAGCAAGGTCGTATCTTCTGGGGTGATCAGCTCATGATTGTGTTTGCGCGTGATATTCTGAAACAATATCCCGGCGCAACGATCATATCAGAAGTCAAGGCATCGAGTGTATTTTATGATGATGTGGCACGACATGGCGGTCGACCGATCATGTGGAAGACAGGACACTCGTTGATTAAGGCAAAGATGAAAGAGGAGGGGGCGCTCCTTGCAGGCGAAATGAGCGGCCATATGTTTTTCGCCGACCGGTATTTCGGGTTTGATGATGCAATTTATGCCTCATGCAGGCTCGTTGAGATTCTCTCGAAAACAAATGGGACCATGAGTTCACTGCTGAGCGATGTTCCTCGTCTCTGTTCAACCCCGGAAATACGCATTGATTGCCCTGATCATAAAAAGTTCTCCGTTGTTGCGGCGCTTAAGGAGTACTATGCAGCAGACTATGATATCATAACGATCGACGGAGTTCGTATTACAATGCCGGGTGGCTGGGCACTTGTCCGCGCGTCGAATACCCAACCGGTTCTCGTTCTGCGCTTTGAAGCGGCAACACCACAGCGACTTGCTGAAATTCAAAATGAAATAACTGACCGGGTACACCGCGCTATGGCAGCAGAGGAATAAGCTGCCGGTTCAAGGCACTACCATCATGAATGCCTGCCTTCTTGAGGTAAAAAACCTTTGCACCATTTTGCAGAGCGACTCTGGCATTGCTCGTGTTGTTGATAATGTAAGTTTTCAGGTGCATTCCGGCGAAACCCTTGCCCTTGTCGGCGAATCGGGATGCGGGAAGACGATGACCGCTTTTTCTCTCATGCGACTTCTCCCTTCTCCTCCGTGTATTATTGCCGGCGGTACTGCTCTGCTTGGTGGAGAAGATCTACTCACACTGCCTGAAAAAAAGATGCGGCAAATCAGGGGTAACCGGATTGCCATGGTCTTTCAAGAACCCCTGACATCGCTTAACCCTGTTTTTCGTATCGGTGATCAGATTGCCGAGGTACTGCACGTTCACCGCGGCATGAATAAAAAAGATGCACGCGAGCGAGCTGTGGAACTGCTCCGGGATGTCGGCATTCCTTCTCCAGAATCAAGAATCTTCAGCTATCCGCATCAACTCAGCGGAGGCATGCGCCAGCGCGTTATGATAGCGATGGCGCTTGCTTGTGATCCAGCGCTGCTTATTGCCGACGAGCCCACTACTGCACTTGATGTTACGGTTCAGGCACAGATCATGGAATTGTTTCAGTCACTGCAGCGGCGAAAGACAATGGGTATCCTGCTCATTACGCATGATCTTGGCATTGTCGCTGAAACAGCCCATACGGTTGCGGTAATGTATGCCGGAACCATCGTTGAGTATACAGATGTCATGTCGCTTTTTCGGCGGCCCCTTCATCCCTATACGCAAGGACTCCTTGATTCACTACCACGGCCTGAAGTAAAACGACTCCGACCGATCCCCGGTATGGTGCCGCCGCTCGACAACTTGCCAAATGGGTGCAGATTCCATACGCGATGCAGCTTCGCTGACAAACGGTGCAGAGAACAAGAGCCCGAACTTTTACCGTTCTCAGGAAACAGTGCGCAGCAGATACATTTGGTGAGGTGTTGGCAGTATGATGCGCATATGTCTGCCGCGAATATTCCGGTGAGCTCATCATGATAGGCGAAGGAAACAACACTTTTCTTGATGTGTCGCATATCTCAAAAACTTTTTTTGCATCACGTGGCCTTTTCATGCCCCAGCACGGGAGAATCCATGCCGTTCAGGACGTTACCTTTACCGTCCACCGAGGAGAGACACTTGGCTTGGTAGGAGAAAGCGGATGCGGCAAATCGACCTTGGCGCGGCTTCTTGTCAGACTTATGGAGCCTGACAGCGGTGCTATAATGCTCGAAGGTAAGAATATTTATCATTTTGACCGCAGGATGATGTTGCATTTCAGACGTCGTGTTCAAATTATATTCCAGGACCCGATGTCATCACTTAATCCGCGTATGACCGTAGGACGAATTATTGCAGAACCGTTGAAGATTCACGGCATTGTGGCGCGACGCAACGTCAAGGAACGCGTCAATGAGCTTTTACACATGGTTGGACTGCAGCCTGATGCTGCACAGCGATATCCCCATGAGTTCAGTAGTGGACAGCGACAAAGGATCGGTATCGCTCGCGCACTTAGCCTTCAACCTGAATGTATTATTGCGGATGAGCCAGTCTCATCGCTTGATGTTTCGATCCAGGCACAGATATTGAACCTGCTCGCAGAGCTTCAAGAGAAATTTCATTTGACCTATGTCTTTATCTCCCATGACCTGAGTGTCGTCAAACATATCAGTACACGAGTTGCCGTTATGTATGCTGGAAGAATTGTCGAGATCGCACCACGTTCCCAACTCTATGAGACGCCGATACACCCCTATACCGAGGCACTTCTGTCAGCAGTTCCTATCCCTGATCCTGCAATCACAAAAAAAAGAGTTCGTTTGAGTGGCGAGCCACCACGACTCGATAAAGCCATGCATGGATGTGTTTTTTTCCACCGATGTCCCATTGCAAAAGAAACCATATGCGCTCTTAACACACCAGTACTTGAAGAAAAACGTCAGGGGCATTGGGCTGCGTGCTTTTTGCAGCCTAATGCCCCTGCAGCATGAAATCCATCCCGTTCATGACGCGTTGCCTATGACAAGCGTATGCTATATCGTCTTTTCGTGTTTCATGAGCATGCTGCTTATATGGAACGCTTTTTGCGCTGCTGCGGATAATGCAACCGAGCCGCACTTGTTATTTAAAAAAACCGTTGTCATTAAACCCTATCAGAACGGCAAGCTGTATGCAGAGCCTTATACGGTACGTCCCGGTGAGTATCTCTGGAAAATTTTGCGTGAACATTACAACATGAACAATGAGCAGATTGCTTTATATTGCAGACTTGCCCGCGAATTAAATCCAGCCCTCCTCAACGAACATTATGTCCAGACAAATCAGCACATACTTATTCCCTATGCATTTGTCAGTGATAATGCAACCACACTCCCCTTATCGCAAAGACCAGACAATGAGAGCGCCTTATCTCGTGGCAGCGTTGCGCCATCTGAAGAACATCTCACAACTGAGGTTATCGGGAGCAGAGAAAGCTCGGACAACGAGGCGATCGGGCATGAGCAACGCGTCAGATCGCTGCTCTCCCAATATACTCGCATGTTTCACGGCACCGATAATAATTCAGGGCATATGGTTGTGCCCATCGGGAGGCAAAGCTCGATACGCATTGACAGGAAAGATTTCCCCGTTTATGAGTTTCCATGGGGGAAAAAGCTTGTCTTCGATTATGGCGGTCGTTTACCGAAAGAATTAACCGACATTCTTTCCGAAACTTGGAATAATGTCGATATTGTCGCTGTCCGGAGCAGGGAAAATATGGAGCTCGTTTTAGACCGGATACTTGAGCGGAGTGGTTTTTATCAAGTAGAGAGGAAGGCAGGCTATACCGTTAACCGCAATAACATTCAAATTACCTTGCACGGTGATTGGATAATATTTAAAGACCGCCTCCTTAAAAATGTATTTATCGTTAATCTCATCGAGGGTGACGCCGGCGATCTTCCCGTTGGTCTCAAGAGATATTTTGAACAGGAAGGGCTTGGCATCATCGATCTTAGATCAAATATGGCCAAACCTCAGAACCCTTCTTTGGTGAGGGCATTATCGGGTTCGCGCAAACATATTACCGTTGGTGAAACCGTCAAACTTATCGACACCATTCTTGACCTGTCAGGATATCCTTACAAAAAAGAGTATGCAACTGAAATTCTCTACGGCGGCTCTGGCGGCATCAGCATACAGGTTATTGCCGACAGAATGTTTGAAAAAGATTATGAGACCCATATCATTTCCTTTCACGAGTTTACCCCCACTATAGCGGCAATCTTTTCACAACAAGGAATACGATTTTTGCAAATTAACCCGAACAATGGGGATCGCGATGCCATCATAAAAAAAATGCTTGATTTTTGTAGAATGACATACGCACCCCCACCGGTCAAGGTTGCATATGACCGAACCAAACCGTCTGAAATCATGATGACAATACCGGGGTATCTCATAACAACGCCGACCGGTGATGTATTGTTGACAAGGGATGGTGTTCATGACGATATCAAAGCGATTTTACATGAAATTGGCATCGGCGTTGTTTACTATTAAAGGAATATCGGATGTATTGTAACGGTCAAATTTAACGAAGAGAGCGGAATCAGGAGAAAAGGCGCGAAAAAAGCCTTAAAGTACTTATGCCTCTTTCCGATAGGTTGTGTGGTTTTAGAAATTCTATTGGAAAGGGAGAGAAGATATGGCAGATGAGATTATGGATATCCGCACTGCTGCACAATATCTTCAAATTAAAGAGCGAACCCTCTATCGCCTTGTGGGCGAGGGGGAAATTCCGGGTATAAAGGTCGGAGGTCAATGGCGGTTCAGCAAAAAATGTCTTGAAGAAATGTTTTTACGACATACCCCTAAAAAATCTAAAAAAGAGACCTCACAATAAACAAAACAGATGGTGCTACTCCTATATCTATTGCAGGTGATGTTGCTATAATAAAGCAATATTAAATAGTTAAGCCTTCCACCCCACAGCCCGCACATCCAATTACATACTTAGCAAGCTAAAGATTTCCCTTGACAATATAATCAACATTTATTAAGTAGTAAATGCGTGTTAAGGCAGGAATGTCTGATCATAAGAGTTTTTTAATACACTTCATGACAAGCTGCACAAATGACAGAACTCCCTGCTTTTTTCACAGCACGGTGAGGTCACACCCAATAAACAAACGGATATCACACGTGATTAGTGATTGATTTGCAGAGAAGGGATACCTACCCATCTATTACCACCGGGAAAGATAAAAACATTTAACACACACGGAGATGCAAGGTATGGCTACCACAGCGACGTTACAGACGATTGTGCAAGCACTGTCAAAGGTTGTAGGAGAACAAAACGTAAGCACTGATAAAGATGTCCTTGAACGCTTTTCCCGCGATACAAGCCTCATGCCCCCACGTATGCCAGACGTCGTTGTACGGGTTATGACACGAGAAGATGTTATGGGGGTTCTCAAAATAGCGCATGAAAACAGAATACCCGCTGTGCCGCGAAGCTCTGGAACCGGAACCTATGGAACTGGCATACCCGAACAAGGCGGCATCATTATTGATCTGTCCGGCATGAAAAGAATCCCGCGTGTTGATACCCGAAATCGCTGGGCACTTTTCGAAGCAGGCGTAACTTTTGGAGAACTGCGCGATGAACTCGCAAAGCACGGTATGCAGCCACTCAATACGCTTTTGCCTCGTAAGGACAAGTCGGTTGTCACGAGCATTTTGGAACGTGAACCGGTACTCACCTGTAAAACAGAATGCGATGAACCGGTTCGAACCATGGAAATCGTCTGGGGGACTGGAGAGCTTTTCAGAACAGGCGCAATGGCGGTTGATCCGATGCCCCCTGAGGAAATTCCCGACAAAACATACTCCGATCTGTGTAGTGTCGGCGGCCCGGGTGTTGACTGGTGGCGACTGATGACCGGTACGCAGGGAACGTTTGGCGTCATTACCATCATGAATGCAAAGATTTTTCACAAACCTCTTCTCCAAAAAGTTGTGCTGATCCCCTTTGACAATCTTGATGATCTTGTAAAACCCCTGTATACCATCCAGCACAGGGAAATCGGGCATGAATGTTTTGTGCTCAATAACTACAATCTCGCTTGTATTTTTGCCGACAACGACGCAGAAATACCTGAGCTTGCCCGACGCTTGCCGCCGTTTTGCATTGTGCTTAACTTATGGGGTGGTCAGTTCTTTCCAGAAGAGCGTCTTGCATATGAAGAAAAAGCCGTTAACGAAATTGCAGAACAGTACCAATTTGCCATTAGACAAGGACTTCCCGGAGTGCCGGATGCAAACATCCGTTTTGAAAATATGCTGACAAGTCCATGGGAAGGCGATGTATACTGGAAAGACCGCTATCGCGGCGCATGCCTTGAACTCGTTTTTGAAAGCGGTCTTGATGAGGTCCCTGCCTACTGGAAATTATTTACGCAGCTTGCAGGCGAAGCAGGCATGGATGTCAAGATGCTCGGCATCTACATTCAGCCGCGACAGAGGTGCCGTGTATGCCATGTTGAATTTCACATCCCGTGCGATGCTGCAGAAACCGAGGCACAAATGCAGACAAAACAGTTCCATCGTTATGCTGCTGAGGCTGTCATGAATGCAGGTGCTTTCTTTTATCGGCCCTATTACGATTGGGCTGATATGATATATTCCCGGGCCGGATATACCCATGAAGTCATTAAAAAAATTAAAAAAATCCTCGACCCCCATCATACGCTCAACCCGGGCCGGCTCGGCCTGTAAACAGGGAACCGTGTGTAAACGACGACTGCCAATGACACATTGAGACATAAGGAGACAACAATGGCTTTTTCAGACATCGCGTTTCGAGCATTACAAGATGTTGTCGGTAATGAACATGCAACAACCGATCCTGTGCTGTGCCAGTCATACTCGCGCGTGCAATGGACTGCCGACGGTGTTATTCAGCGGGCTGAATTAAAACTTGGGATGCGGCCTGACTGTGTTGTATTGCCTGCTTCGACTGAAGAAGTTCAGGCAATCTATAAGCTCGCGAATCGATACGATTTTATAGTCATACCCCGGGGTTCGGGTATGATTAACTCAGCGTTCCCCAATCCGACACAGCGAAAAATGGGGAAAGCGGTTGTAATCATCGATCCCAAACGGATGGACAAAATCCTCAAAGTCGATCCCTATAATATGTACGCGGTCATCGAGCCGTATGTTTGTTTTGCCGCGCTGCAGGCTGAAGCAATGAAAGTCGGCTGTATGGCACCCTCACCCCCTGCTGGTGCGCAGATATCTGCACTTGCCAATATCCAATGGCACGGCGCATACGGTACCTCATGGCTCGCGGCACTCGGCTGTCATCAGCTTCTCTCCTTTGAGGTAGTCCTCCCCAATGGTGAGATTTTGAGAAGCGGATCTCTTGCCCAGGAAGGCCCAAAAGAGAACTGGATTTGGAATGACGGTCCCGGACCAGATCTCCGGGGTTTTTACCGTGGGGCACAATTCGGGCATGCAGGCGGCATGGGAATGGTGACCAAGATATCGACCCGTCTTTTTCCATGGCCCGGTCCGACGGTATTTCCAACACAAGGTAATGCAGTTGAAAAAGAATCGCACTTCCCGAAAGACAAAGTGCGCTGGTATATGATCGACTTCCCCGAACGCATCAAGGAATATCCCAAATATGAAGAAGAGCAGCTCCGCTGGTCGTGCGATCTCCATTATGAAATCGCCCGAGCCGAACTTGCAATCGTTGTCCAGCATAATGCAAAACAGTTCATGTGGTCGTGGGCAGCCCGAAGCAAAGAAGAGTTCCATAAAGGGGCACAAGAAGATCTGTATCCTCATGGTTACAATATCGTTGCGCTGGCTGCCATCACATCCTTGGAGCAACTTGAATACGAAGAAAAGGTACTGGTGCACATCGTTGAAAAAATGGGCGGATCGTTTTTGTCCGAGAATTCAAAAGATCCCCGTGACCGGGAGCGCTATATCAAATGGATGAGAATTACTAATGACTGGATTAGAACAGGCCACTCGATGCGACTGAGCCGTCCGAGCGATTGCTTCCATCAGGGAACGGCATGCCTCGATTCAATCGATGCTGTAGCGGATGAAATACTGCGTGCAAACAGACAGCAGCGCAAAGAACTTCAGGAACTCGGCAAGGGGAAGGATTTGCTGCCATTCAGCTTCTACGGTGGGTGGATCAGCCCGACGGAAAAAGGTTACGGCGCCCTAATGACAACCGACCTGTGGCCAGAGCAAGAGCCTGAAAAGGCTGCCCAGGCGATACAGCTGCTGTTCGGCTCTCTACAAGGTATGCTTGCGACAAAGAGTGCCGGCGCAACCGTTTGCCTCCTCGGGCCAGCATACGATCTTCTTGGACCGATGTTCTACAATGTACATCTTCTTGTCAAGGCTATGAAGCGCGAATTCGACCCGAATAATGTCTCGAACCCACCATATGCAACAACACCTGAAGTAGTTGATCCACAGCAGCTTGCTGAATTGACCAAGGTATTATAAACGGGGTAC
>JAOAHH010000048.1 GCA_026415325.1 Thermodesulfobacteriota bacterium
GGTTGCTCCTTTGCGATGCACGCAAAGGGTACGGCGTGTGCCGCCGAGGATATGGTCTTCGATTTTTGCAATGTTGTGACAGATGTCGTATACCAAAGTCATTCTAAGTGTTGATGGGGAAATGCCGAGCACATCGATGCATGTTCCCCGAATCCAATGGCCGATGATCTGGCGGTTGGCAAATGCATAATTTGCCGCTGCAGCCATTGCACTCAGGTAGTGTCTGCCTTCGGGCGAGGTGAGCGGTGCACAGCAGAGCTGACGGTCGGGGAGCTCGATCTTGTACTTTTGTGCTGCCTTGAGCATGACCTTGAGGAAATCGTCGCATACCTGATAGCCAAACCCCCGGGAACCGGTATGCACAGTTATCGCGATGCTGTCATGGACAAGGCCGAACCGTTGGGCAACGATTTGGTCATAGACCTCATCCACTACAGCAATCTCGATAAAATGGTTGCCAGAGCCGAGCGTACCGAGCTGCTGTCTGCCCCGCTCATATGCCTTTTCAGACACGACATCGGGATCTGCTCCCTGAATGCAGCCGTAATCTTCAATATGGTGCAGATCCTCTTCGGCACCAAACCCATGCTCAACCGCCCACCGTGCGCCGGTCAGCAAGACGCGTCGATAATCTGCTGCGCTGAGCTTGAGATCCCTGCGTTCGGATCCAACGCCGGAAGGGATGTTCCGCGCGAGCTGCTCTACGAGTTTTTCCAGCCGCTGCGCCATGTCACTGCGGTGCAGCGCGGTTGCGTACACCCGTACGCCGCAGTTGATGTCATAGCCAACGCCGCCCGGCGATACCACGCCTTCATCAATATCAAATGCAGCAACGCCGCCGATCGGAAATCCGTAGCCCCAATGAATATCCGGCATGGCAAGCGAGTTGCCGACAATCCCCGGCAGGCAGGCAACATTGGCGACCTGCACGAGACTCTGATCGCTTGTGATGTGGGGAATCATTGCGGCATCGGCATAAATCATGCCGTCGGTCAGCATATTGCCGCTGCGGGGGATGTGCCAGCGTACCTCATCGATTTGCTTAAGCTCAATCTGCTGCGGCATAGTACACCTCATGTGAACGATGCACAGGGTATCGGTTATATCTTTTTGCGACCCCAACGCGACTGAAGAGCATAGTGGAAGAGCTTTTCTACCGCAGGCTTATCCATAGGGCTGCACGGCGGAATGTCTTGAGGCGGCAGTACCGCGGTGATCGCTCTGCGTTCAAAACGAGGTTCGGTCATAAGATATGCTGCGTACGGCTTAATTTGGTCCTGAAACACGAGCTCCAGCTCGTTGGGTGGCTCGCGTTCAAACGAAGATGCATCGACCAGCGAAATGCCTGAAATGTCCAGCACCTGTTCAATACACTGGCGCAACATCTCCATGGTCGGTGGATTGTCGTGCGTGATGTGATAGGTGCCGCCGTGGGCAGCCGGGGTCCGGAACAGTGCCCCAATGGTTTTGACGACATAATCGATGTGCACAAAATTTTTGGTGCACGCAGGGTTTCCCAGACAGCGGACCGGAATGATCACTTTGCCGTTCTGCTCCATCACGCGCTGCGAATGTTTGGCAACCTCAAAGAAGCGCATGAACAGATACATGCCATTAAATAATATTGTTTTGCCGCTCTGGGAATCGCCTACAATAATGCTCGGGCGGTAAAACGTCACCCGAAGTCCCTGCTCCTGCACATACTGCCGCAGCATCTTTTCTGCAAAGAACTTGCTTTTTTCGTATCCGTTCAGAAACCCTTGCCCTTTGTCCAGCTCTTCTTCCCGTACCAAATCGGTGCGGTCGCCGGCAACGTATGCAGTGCTGACATAATGAAACTGCTCGGCAGCAGGGGTTCCGAGCGCGAAACGCACCATGTGTTCTGTACCCTCGACATTTACCACCCATTGCCGCTGCGCCTGCGCCGGATCAAATGTCGTCATGGCAGCACAGTGGAAGATGCAGTCAACCGAGCGCTGCAGTTTCCGGTAGGCCGTATCGTCCATGCCAAGCTGTGGATGCGCAACATCGCCTTCAGCGACGGTGACCTGTGCCATGACGTCCTGCACTTCCTGGGGCGCGCAGACGAACTCGATGAGACTGCGGATGCGGTCGATGGCAGACATTTTTTTCTGTGACCGCGCAAGGCAGGTAACCTGCCAGCCTTGCCGAACAAGTTCCGGAATCATGTGGCTTCCTAAAAAACCGGTTGCTCCAGTTAAGAGTAGCTGTTTCCCCATACTGCTTCCTTCCGTTGCTCCAATGATACGCGTCGATTACAGACCAGCACAATAGCGTTGGATGTATTCATCTCGTGTTACATGGTCAAAAAAAAGGCGCAGGCTTGCAACATTTTTCCCGTTGATCGTGCCAGATACGACAAACGAGCTGGTGCTGTCTCCCCATGCCTTCAGATCAGCCTGTATGAGTAGTTGATCGCCGGGCCGGATAAAAGTTCTGAATTTTATTTTCTCGCTCTGCATCAGAACCACCCGCTTTTCACTGCCTGCGACTGATGCGAGTATATGGTCGGCGAGGTGTTTTGCCAGACTGATCATGCTCTGAATAATAATCACGCCGGGCACCACAGGCTTATTGGGAAAATGATCGTTGAAATAGTCTGCGGTCGCCGTGAAGTTTTTGATGCCAACGATGCTGCGATCACTGCTTGCAACGATGCGATCGATCCAACGCTGCTGCGGCAGCGGCACCTGCTCGCGGGCAGGGACAAACGTTCCGCATTGTGTGGGGTCGGGCAGCGGCGCTCCCGGCAGGTAAAGATTATTGAATTGCTGTCGCGCACGATCAGGCGGATCAAGTTCTACTAGTGGATAGAGATAGCAGACTGCATGCCGTATTTCAAGTACGGTCCTCCCGCGCACCTGCAGTGTTCCGTGCGCGAGCCCGCTTTCATCGGCCATGCGTTCGATGGTCCCGCAGACTTCGATCTGATCGCCGGGATGGAAATGACCGGAGCAACGATAAGAATCCACGATCGTAATCACCGGTTTCACCGTAAAATCCCGTGCCGTGATGATGGCCCATGATACAAGCTGGGCAGCTGCTTCGGCTGCGATGACCGGAGAAAACACTGGAATGCCCGGAAAAAATTCCTCGAGAAATTCGCAGTCCCATGAAATGTTTTTTATGCCGCGGGCATGAACGCCCGGCTCAAGTTCACAGATTCGGTCGATCATGAGAAAACGCATCAGAAGTACCCTCCTCACCGGGTATAGTACTGGTAGCGCTGCTTTACAGCTTCGCGCTCCTCCGGCGGCACACTATACAGGACATAGGTAATGGTGCCGACCGTCAGGATCGGGGTTCCGGCAACGTATGCTGCACCGGTTACCTGTGCACCGTAGTCGTTGATCGTTTGGATGGTAACTTTCAAGTCAATCCGGTCGCCGGGCACGGCACTGCCTGTTACCTCGATTTGTTTTACCATCACCATAAGGGCAAGTGCCGCATACTGCGTTGCGGTGGTGATCGCCCAGCCACCAAGCTGTGCAAGGGATTCGACGATAAGCGGCGCCGGCATGACCGGGCGGCGTGGATAGTGGTCGATCAAAAACTCTTCCTGCGCCGATACGTTTTTTATGCCGGCTGCTTCCGTGCCCGGTATCGCCGTGGTGACTCGGTCGAATAGGATAAACCGCATAATCGTTTCCCCGCTGCACAACTGTTAGCCCGTAAATTTTTTTACCGCCAGTGTTGCATTCTGCCCGCCGAAGGCAAACGAGTTTGAGAGCGCAGCCATTACACGCTGTTCGCGTGCGGTATTGGGCACATAATCCAGATCGCAGTCCGGGTCAGGTGTTTCATAATTGATCGTTGGCGGTATGATGTCGTGTACGACTGCAAGCACGGTAATAATCAGTTCTACGGCAGAAGAGCTGCAGACCAGATGGCCGAGCATTGATTTGCTCGAGCTGATCGGTATGGCTGGTGCACGATCCTTGAAAACGTTTTTTATCGAGCGGGTTTCGCTTCGGTCATTGAGCAGGGTGCCGGTTCCGTGGGCATTGATGTAGGAGATATCTGCAGGATCAAGGCATCCGTCTTCAAGCGCCCGGCGCATGGCAATATCACCGCCCCTGCCATCCGGGGGTGTATCGGTCAGGCGGTAGGCATTTGAAGACGCTCCGTATCCGGCAAGCTCGGCATAGATTCGCGCACCACGACGCCGTGCATGTTCCAGCTCTTCAAGCACAACGATTCCGGCACCTTCGCCCATGACAAATCCGTCGCGGTTCAGGTCAAACGGCCGACATGCACGCTGCGGCTCGTCGTTGCGCGTTGACAGGGTGCCGAGCAGATGGAATCCGGCGATAGAAAATTCCGAGATCATCGAGCAATGCCCGCCAGCAATCATGATATCACACTCACCCTGCTCGATCAGGCGTTTTGCTTTGCCCAATGCATGGCCGCTTGATGAACAGGCGGTATGCGATGTTTCTGACGGACCCTCTATATGAAAGGTCAGCGCAATTGCTTTTGACCCGATATCGGTCTTTTTCCTGAATGCCCAGAGTTTTGCCGTGGGTGTTGCATGGTGCAGGAGTTCGCAGTATGCAGGCATGCCGTGGACGAATGCCCGATAGGCATACCGCATATCGTAGAGAATCGGCATCATACCGAACTCCTGATACTCTTCGTCACCGCCGATCGAGACGCCGATCAGGCGCGGGTTTTCCCGGTCGAGGTCCAACCCTGCATCCGCAACAGCCATACGAGCTGCCGCAAGTCCCAGGAGCACGCTCCGACCAGCAAACATCGAGAGATCGGGCGGCAGGTTGTTTGTCTCCGGTATGAAATCTTTGACCTCGCCTGCAATGCGTACGGGAAATCGTGAGGCATCAAAAATGGTGATCTGTCCAATCCCCGACCTGCCGTTGATCACACCGTTCCATGTTTGGGCGAGGTTATTGCCCAAAGGGGTGATCGCTCCCAAGCCGGTTATGACAACGCGTCGTTTCATAGGATGCCCTACTTACCTGTTGTTAGTCTTTACATACAATCAGAGAGGCATTTTGCCCGCCAAGCCCAAATGAATTTGAAAGCGCTGTCCGCACCGCGCAGTCACGGGCGCGATTAGGCACATAATCCAGATCGCAGTCCGGGTCAGGTGTTTCATAATTGATCGTCGGCGGGAGAAAGCCGTGTTCAATACCGAGCACACACGCAATCAACTCCAGCGCGCCGCCTGCTGCCATCAGGTGCCCGATCATCGATTTGGTACTCGAGACCGGAATGTGGTATGCGGCGGTACCGAACACCTCTTTTATTGCCCGTGTCTCGATTTTATCGTTTTTCGGCGTTGCAGTACCGTGGGCATTAATGTACTGAATTTCATCGGGCTGCATGCCAGCATCCTGCAGAGCCTGCCGCATGGCAATGACTGCGCCAGTTCCCTCAGGGTGCGGATCCGTCACCTTATAGGCATCGATCGAGGCACCATACCCTGCGATGCGTGCATACACCTTGGCACCCCGTTTGCGGGCATGGGCTGCGCTTTCAAGAACAAGCACGCCGGCACCTTCACCGAGCGCAAATCCATCGCGACGTTTGTCAAACGGCTTCATGGCAGTTGCCGGGTTGTCGTTTTGGGTGCTCATCAGTCCGAGCAGGCAGAAAGCATACACGCCGAAATTAAAAATCATTGAATCATACCCACCGCACAGCGCAATATCAGCGTCGCCTCGGTGGATCATGGTTGCCGCAGCACCAATGGCTTGCGTTGCCGCAGCGCAGGCGGAAACAATGGTCTGACAGATTCCAGCAAGCCCGTACTCATACGCCACAGCAAGTGCACCGCCGTTGACGCGGTTGCAGATCGGATAGCGGCTATGTTCGCCGTCGGCAGAAACGGTTTTTGAAAACTTTTCATGATCCGGCGAGGGATCATGAAACATGGCATCATACATGCCGCTCGCCATGACCAGTTTCGGATCGGGAACCACCGGATGCACTCCTGCTCCTAATACGACCGCAGTACGCTGCTCCCGGAGCAACGCAGGATGCAACGCTGCATCCTCAACGGCAAGCCGTGCCGCTGCAACGGCAAACAGGATCCGGCGCTCCCGCATGCTTTGCTGCACGCGCGCTCCTGCAAGCAGCCGCCCGGCATCAAAATCCCTCACTTCGCCGGCAAACCGTGTCGGGTATGATGATGCATCAAACAGCGTAATGAAATCGATTCCCGACCGTCCGGCGTACAGTGCTTCGGCAAATGGCCGTCTGCCGCTGCCGATCGGTGATATGACGCCAAGCCCGGTGATCACTGCCTGGCGGTCTCGTTCC
The DNA here is from genome assembly GCA_026415325.1 of Thermodesulfobacteriota bacterium. Lineage (GTDB taxonomy): Bacteria > Desulfobacterota > WTBG01 > CAIYCZ01 > CAIRTM01 > JAOAHH01. Next base: position 6,304 of record JAOAHH010000048.1, read on the forward strand.
ACACGATAGGTGTTCGCGACGGATTGTATCATGTTGAGCACCACTCACAACGAGCGCACCGGAGCATGCCGATACGCACCGAGCGGCGCCGTGCCGCAGAGAAAATCAAAATACGCTTGAGCCTCATCGGGAGCTTCCCGCTCTGCAACAGCCTCGTAGGCAAGACGGATGGTGCGGATTTCAGTCTTAACGGTTTCGCCGACACGGATCGTTGCATTGCACACCATGCCGTTCTCATCCTGCTGGGTCAGCGCAACTTGTATGAGCATCTGGTCTCCGGGCACAATAAACTCTTTAAACTTAATCGAGGCGACCGAAAGCAGAGCTGCCTTGTTGATGCCCTTGCTTGTCGCAAATGCAAGCCATGAGGCAAGCTGCGCTACGGCTTCAAGCTGCAGCATACCGGGCATAACTGGAAAACCCGGAAAATGGTCTTGCAGAAAATTTTCACTCATCGTGACGTTTTTGATGCCGGTTATGTGTTTTCCGGGTTCGCACGAGATGATTTTATCAACCAAGAGACACCGCATCACGTTCCTTCAGTAGTGTGGGTGGTGCGTGCCTGGACAACGGCAACAGCATACTGTCGACAATGGGATAGTGACACGTCAAACCCTGCAATGCCCTGTTCATGCATGGCGCGCAGCAGCGACGCATGGGCTCTGATCTCGGGCTTGCCCGAAGGCAGGGTTACCACCTCAATGTCGGTCCAGGCAATGCCCTGCAACCACCCCTTGCCAATCGCCTTCATAACACTTTCCTTTGCGGCAAACCGGGCGGCAAAATGTTGGTAGCGGTTCCTTTTCTTCAGGCAATAGGCGATTTCATCCTGGGTAAAAACGGTCGTCAGAAACGCCGAGTGCTGCTGCGCAAGTTTCTCAATCCGATCCACCTCGGTAATATCAATACCGATGCTCATGGTGCGTGTCTATGTCTCTTTCTTTGCAAGCTGCTGCTTGACGATATTGACAAAGGTCTGGACCGTGAAGAGCGTCGGGATATCGTCGATGCGAAAGCCTGCCTTAATCTTTTCCGGATTAACCTCAGAGAGGCGTTCCCGCAGCTTTTGTGCACCAAGCTCGGTCAGCGCACCGTCAACGATAACGTCCTGCTCGCTCACCCCTTCGGCAGCCAGAATATCCTGCTGAATGCCGCCGCGCGGGATTTTGATATCAAATGCTTTTTCGAGCCGGAACACGATATCCAGCAGGTCAAGGGATTCTGCGCCCAGATCGTCAAACAGCACCGATTCGGGTTTGACCTCATCGGGATCCACGCCGAGCGCTTCCACAACTGCTTCTTTTACTTTTTCGTATATTTCCTTATCATCCATGCTTTGTTCCTCCTTCTCTGTGGTGTTATCCTCGAAATCCTCCGTCAACATGAAACACCTGGCCGGTAATGTAGGCAGCATCGTCCGATGCCAAGAAGACCACCAGCCGTGCCACCTCATCGGCAGTGCCAAGACGCTTGAGCGGAATATGGGTCATCACGATTTCCTTTGCCCGTCGTAGGACCTCCTGACTCATCTCCGTTTCGATCACACCCGGCGCAACGGCGTTGACCGTTATCTTTTTCGGCGCAAGCTCCACGGCAGCAGCACGGGTGAATGCATTGACCCCGCCTTTTGAGGCGGCATAATTGGTTTGCCCCCGTCCGCCGCGTTCACCGGCAACCGAGGAGATGTTAATAATTCTGCCGTTTTTTTGAAACATCATCTGCTGGGCGACCGCTTTGGTGCAGTGAAACGTACCGTAGAGGTTGGTCTCGATGACCTCCTGCCACTGCTCCGGGGTCATTTCCAGAATGAGCTGGTCGCGGTTTATCCCTGCATTGTTGACCAGGATATCGATGCGGCCAAACTGAGCAATGACGTCCTGCGCCATTTTTTCAACTGCGGCGAAGCAGCGCACATCGGCTTGATACGCAATGGCCGTGCCCCCTGTCTGACGGATTTCGTCAACGAGTGCCTCCGCCTTTTCCCTGCTGGCGGCATAGTTACACACAACGCTCGCTCCTGCACGGGCAAGATGCAAGGCGATTGCGCGTCCGATGCCCCGCGATGCTCCGGTGACGATTGCAATTTTATGTTCAAGGTTCATGGTTTCCTCCGTGCTGGTCGTTTGCCGGCCCGGTAAGCGCCTGTGCGGTCGCAGAAAAAGTCTGAGCCGGGATTGGTTTTTGAAAACTGCGAAAATCATCAAAGACAAACCCGTGACGGCGGCTGAGCATGCCGATCTCTTCGATTTTGTCAAGGACAAGTTCTCTGCCCAATGAGAAGCGCTCCCATCGTTGTTCAAGGGTCAAGGTCATGGTTTCGCCAAGGCAGGAGGGAATATCATTGACTTCAAGCCCGGAATACCGATAGTGCCGGGAAGTAGAACGGGGCAGAGAAATCAGGCCTGCATCCACGATCAAGACATCGCGGCGGGGCCGGGTGCTGAAGATAACGTCTTTTGGCTGGGCAATGTCAAATACCACTGAGCCGGGCAGGAGCATGTCCTGATCAATGATATTGCCGGTCGAGGTTGCTGTGAAAATGATGGTGCCGGATCGCACGGCACTCGCTACGTCATGGGTCACCCGGATTGCTCCCTCAACGGCGCCAAGGCTTTCAAGAAACTTCTGCAAAAACGCCGTTCGTTGCCTGCTCACGAGCACAAGCCGGTATCCTTGCGCATGCAGGATTTTTGTGATGGCAAGACAGATGCTGCCGGGAAATCCAATGATGACAATGGTATGGCGATGCGGATCAATGCCGAGCCGGCGCATGATCTTTTCGAACTGCAGCACTGCAGCATACACGGTCAGGGAATTGCCGGTCGTTACCGCCGCAGAACATCGCTCTGCTACCTCGATGCCCCGTGCTCCCACCACTGCACAGAGCGCTCCGAGACCGATCATCTGCGCACCCCATGCTGCGGCCATCTGCGCTGCCTGAACGACCAGTTCGGTTGCGCGCGTTTGGTGTTCGAGAAATTGATCCGGTGCAAGAAAGACACAGAAGGCCTTGCCCTGACATACCTTGCCGGTATCCGATACTACGCGGTCAAACGTAAAGATGTCTTTGATGATGCCACGGCTTAGGCAGTATTGCTTGAGCGCGGCTTCAGGAAGCAGGGCGGCAGGCGAAAGCCCATAGCGCAGAAGTGCGAGTCGCAATTCCTTTACGCTGCGGCAATGGACGATAAAGCCGAATTTGGGAAGGCTATCCGTTTTCATAGCAACGCACAATCCAGCATCGTTTTGGTCTTACACTGATCCCGGTTCAGTATATTTTCTGAAAAGCAGCGCCGTGCACTGACCACCGATTCCCTGATTGATGTTCAGGGCAATGCGCACAGAAGCGGGTTGAGGCGTATTCCGGACGATCCGGAGCGGAAAGTCCGGATCAGGGTGGTCGCAGTTGACGGTTGGCGGTAGCATGCCGGTCAAGATCGTCTGCACGGCATAGATTGATTCGGCAGCGCCGGCACCGGAACCCATGTGACCGGTCAGGGATTTGGTGGCGCTGACCGGAATGTTGCTGACCCGATCGCCGAACAGGGTTGCCAGTGCCGTGGCCTCGGCAGCATCGGCTTCACGGGTTGCCATGCCGTCAGCACAGATCCAGTCAACCTCATATATATCGGTGCCCGCATCCTCAAGCGCCCGGCGCACTGCATTGACGATTCCAGTACCTGCAGGGTCGGGCTTGTACAAATGATAGGCGCTTGATGCATTGCCATATCCGATCACTTCCGCATATATCCGCGCACCACGGCGCCGTGCATGTTCTTCATCCTCGATAATGAAAAAACCAGCCCCTTCACCAGCGATCATGCCGTTACGCTCTTTGTCAAAAGGTCTGCATGCCGTTGCAGGATCCGTGCTGCGGGATAACAGCCCGAGGGCATCAAGGCTGAAAATGGTGTTAGGGGTAATCAGGGAGTCGTAGCCGCCGGCGATGATGACATCGGCAAGCCCCCGACGAATTGAGCGAAATGCATCGCCGATCGCCTGAGCGCCGCCGGTGTAGGAGGAGACAATGTTGTCGTTTTCGCCCTGAATATTGTAATGCAGCGAAATGTAATAAAAGGCATTGTTGGGAAGTGCTTTGAGCAGAAACAAGGGGTACGAGCTGGGAATGCCGAGCTCACCGAATTTGCCAGAATCAAAACACTGGCGTTCTTCATCCCATGATTTCAGAATAGGGTCGTTGAGGTCTTCAAACCCTGGACCGTCATCAAATCCGCCGCCGCCTGATCCGATAATCGCGCCGATGCGCTCAGGCGGTATCGTGCCCGGAGCAATGCCGGCATCCTGAAACGCAAGGTGAGCGGCTGCAAGCGCAAGATGAACACTATGAAAGGTAAGCCGGATGGTCTTTCGGTCAGTAATAAACGAGCGAGGATCAAACCCTTTAACTTCTGCCCCCACTTGGACGGGCAGTAGTTCGGACGAAAGCCGCGTGAAAGGAGCAATGCCTGAAGCCGCGTTCATGAGGTTTTCCCAATTGGCCTGTGTACCGATACCGATCGGCGACAGGACGCCCATTCCGGTGATCACAGCTCGTTTATCCATAGGTGTTATTTAGCAGTATAAAGGTTATTCGTGACGCTGCAGAATCAGTGTTGCATGTTCACCCGAAAAACCGAAGGTGTTTGCCATAACATAGGTCACCTGTTTTTTCAAAGTGTTTTTTGGAAAAAGCAAGGAGCATCCTTCATCCAGCACGACCCCGTTATCGAGCGGCGGCACCATGCTATGGATGATACACAGTACCGCAGCAAGGGCACTGAATGCGCCGTGTGCCGAAAACATATAGCCGGTGAGCGGCGTTGCCGTTGCAAAGGGCAGCGTTGTACATCTGGCATTAAAGATTTCTTCGTATGCCCGCGTTTCTTGTCGGTCATTATGTACTGTGCCCTTGCCGTCCGCATACACAAGGGAAATCGCATCGGGTTCGCATCCTGCATCTTGAAGTGCTCCTTTGATGCAGCGGCACAGCGGAAGATGGCTTTCTGGAACAACGCTTTTTGCAAACGGCTCGACAGTAGCGTCACACCATGAACAATATCCCGCAACCTCTGCATAAATTCGGGCGCCACGTTTGCGAGCCCGTTCCCGTTCTTCAAGCACCATAAGGGCTGCGCCTTCACCGGCGACGCAGCCGCTGCGCCTTCGGTCAAACGGAATGCTAACGGCATCGCCGTGGGCAAGTACGCCGCACCGGTCAAGCGAGAGCAGGTCAAGGGTATTGAGACCATAGCTGCCGCCGGCAAGGATAATATCAAGTTCTCCACGTCTGATTGCTGCAAAGGCTTCGCCGATTGCCAGCATGCCTGAAGCGTCGATCGAGCTGAAGGCAAGATTGCGGCCTTGGATGTTATGGTGGATCGCAATATGACAGAGCGCCATGTTCGCAAGAACGGACAGCGGCCACAAGGGATGCACCGCAGCATCAGGATCCCTGAAAACAATCGGTTCACCGACGGTCTGATGTTCGGGGTCCATATAGCGGCGCATGTCTTTACCGCCTGCCTCATAAGAGGCAAGAAACAGCTCTTCGGCAGTGTATTGGATGCCATTGACGCCAAGGTAAAGGCCGATTTCATGAGGCAAATATCCGCTGCCTGCCAGTGCTGCATCTGCGACTGCACGTGTGCTCGCCGCAAGCGCATACTGTATGGTTTTGTTCATTACTTTGAGTGATTTTTGGGGAATATTGAACACAGCCGGGGTGAAGCTGTGTATTTGACCGGCACGACCTGCGGGCAGTAACGGCGCGGTCGGCAGACAGAGCGGCGCGATAGCGCTGCGGCAGTCAACAAGCGCACACCAGAGTTCTTCAAGGGTATTTCCGATAGGGGTCAGCGCGCCAAGGCCGGTGATGACAACGCGACGCATTACTGGTACTTCTTAACCAGCACCGATGCGTTTTGTCCTCCGAAGGCAAAGGAGTTTGAAAGGATGGTTTCTACTGGTCTGCATCGGGGCTCATTAGGCACATAGTCAAGATCGCATTCCGGATCAGGGTGTTCGTAATTGATGGTCGGCGGAATGAGTTGCTCATTGATGGTCATCACACTCATGATCAACTCGATCGCAGCAGCACTGGCAATCAGATGTCCGAGCATTGATTTGTTCGAGCTGACGGGTACCTCGTATGCCCGGTCTTTGAACACATTTTTAATTGCCGCAGTTTCGGATTTGTCATTCAGATACGTTGACGTGCCGTGCGCATTAATGTAATCAATATCTTCGATGGAGCAGCCCGCATCGCGAAGCGCCGCTTTCATGCATAGATCTGCACCACGGCCGTCTTCAGGCGATGCGGTGATGCTATATGCATTTGAGGAAGATCCGTAGCCGATCAGTTCACCGTAAATAACGGCATTGCGGCGGCGCGCATGGGACAGCTCCTCTAGCACGAGCACGCCTGCGCCTTCACCGAGGACAAACCCATCGCGTTTGAGATCAAACGGACGGGATGCCTTTTCCGGATTATCGTTATTACGGGAAAGTGCCCGCAGCCGATGGAAGCCGGCTATGCAGAATTCGCTGAGCATTGAGTCGCATCCGCCGGTAAGCACGACCTCTGCATCGCCGTCCTGAATGAGGCGCATAGCCTTACCGATTGCCTGAGCAGATGATGCGCAGGCGCCGGTTGATGTTCTGACCGGTCCCTGAATGTTAAATAAAATTGAGAGAATGTGTGCTGCAGTACTTGCCGCACGTCGTATCTGCCATAGCTTACCGAGTGAGTGTGCGTTGGCAAGGTGCAACGGCGGCACGGATCGATCGCCTTCTTGCCGCAGTTCAAGAAGCTGCTTTACGGTTTTTGTTTCGTACAGCCGTTCCCAATGCGATAGATGTGCACTTTCTTCGTTTGATCCGAGCGAAATACCGATATTGGCAGTATCCTGCCGCGCAGTGTCAATGCCTGCATGGGTAAGCGCTTCCCGTGCCGCTGCAATACAGAACTGGGTACTGCGGCCGACAAACGGATGGAGATCTTCAGGGAGGTTGGCCGAAAAATCAAAATTTTTGACCTCGGCGGCAATCTTAACCGGATACTTTGATGCGTCGAAAAGTGTTATTTCACCGATCCCTGATTTTCCCTGAACAAGATTCCGCCAGCTTTCGGCTATGGTATTGCCAAGCGGAGTCACTGCGCCAAAACCGGTGATGACAACCCGCTTTTTTTCTTTCTGTTGTATCTTTGATATGCTCATAATCTATCTAATAAAAATTTCTTTTGGGTATACAATAAAGCAAAGAGCATACCGGGAAATCAAATTATGATTTGTAGGCAAAATAAATTTTAATAAATAAGTTAAATCAAATAGTTGAAAAACATCTTTTTTCTTTTTTGTTAGGTCACCATCTCCGTCAAAAGGTTGGGTTTGGTTGTTTTCATCCAAAATCTTTTTTTTATAATTTATGGCTGGTTCATATGAACCAGTTTTATATTTTGTCATTTTCTTAATTTTTTTGCTCATTATTAGTAGGTTTTTGTTGGTTTTTCCATTTTATTAAAATCGCTTCTGTAAGAAAGTCGAAGAATGTATTAACTTATTGGTTATGGTGTTAGTTCGTTTACCGTAATGACACTAAGAACAGCAAAAGGCCAAAGCCTTATGGGCAAAGGCGTAAAGCAAATCAGCAATCACGAGCCATCATACACCATACCCTGCACTTTTTCAGTGGATGAGTACATGCTGCACGAAGAGTTGAAAACCCACGTTCATAAACTGTGCTGCAACATCGGTGAGCGCAATTACCTCTGTCCGGATAAGCTCGTTGGAGCAGCAGCATACAATGAAGCGTATTTTAAAGATTATGGCTATGCAGTAGAACGGCAGGCATATACGGTCGCGAATATGACTTTTTACAACGTGATCGCAGAGGTCAGGGGCAGCAGCCGACCGGAAGAAATCATTATTAT
>JAOAHH010000054.1 GCA_026415325.1 Thermodesulfobacteriota bacterium
TGCCTGCTCTTTTGCCTTCGCTTCAACCTCAATTGTTACCGTAAGGCCTTTCCAGCAATCAGGAAAATCCACCGGATTGATATAGTCATGATGCAGCCGCGGATCGGCACTGCGCCAGCCATGCAGCGGACTCGAAATATGAAACACGGGCTCCCGGTTCCACGTAGCGATCGCTGCTTTGGTTGCGGCTTCAACAGACATTCCATCGGGAAGACACCGATGGTGGTGCACATCATAGACGAGCGGTACGCCGGCAGCCTTGCAGAGAGGCAGCAGATCGCGCGGGGTATACGAGCGATCGTCGTTTTCAAGCGTAAGGCGTGATTGCACAGCCATTGGCAGGCGCTTAATTTCACGGAGGAGCCGTTTAAGCGTCGTTTTTTTATCGCCATAGATTCCACCGCCGTGGATGTTGATCACATCAGCACCTACTAAGGCGGCAATTTCGGCATGCGAGAGAAGATCCGCAACCGAACGCCTGATGATTTCCTGTGAGGGGGATGAGAGCAGGATGAACTGGTCAGGATGAAACGTTGTCCGCAGCTTGTGCGTTTTGCAAAAATGCCCGCATTGTTGCAATGTATCGATAAGCACCTTGTGGTCAGGCAGATCTTTAATCCGATAACCGACCTCAGGATGGGTTTTTAGCGGCAGAATGTGGCTGTTAATGCGGAAACAGCCGATGCCGTGACCGGCGCAATATTCAAGCGCCCGGTACAGCTCGCGGGCATTGTGGAGGCAGACCTCTGTAAGAAGCCGAAGCCGGCGCAAACGAGGAAGTGCGCCAAGGCGTGCAGCGGTTGTTCGCTTAAACCGAATCGGCTCATTTCGGAAAATGCAGCAGAGGCCAAAACGGATCATTGCCGGGGTGCTGTATGGGAATGCATGGTTTTAATAAAATCAAGCACCTCGCGGCTGTGGAGGCTTACATCGACGTCAGGATAGATTTTTCTGATAATCCCCCCACGGTCAACGACAAAGGTCATGCGCTTTGCTTTGCCGAACATGAGTTTTGATTTCACGCCATAGCGGTCGACCGCTTTTTTCTCTGGATCGGCCAAGAGTGTGAACGGCAACCGGTGCTTTTCAGCAAACTTTTTGTGCGATGCAACGTCATCGACGCTGATCCCGATAATTTCTGCCCCCACTTGCCGAAATTCATGATTCATATCCCGGAAAAAACAGGCCTCTTTGGTGCAGCCCGGCGTATCGTCCATAGGGTAGAAGTACAGGACGACAATGTTTTTATCCCATACCTTCGAAAGCGTCACCTCCTTGCCGTCCTGATTTTTGAGTGTGAGGTCGGGGGCGGAATCGCCTTCTTTGAGCGTCGTTGCAACAACATGTTCCGGTACTGCCAGAGCAATCATTGCCAGCAAGGGGAGCATGCAACACAGTTTGCATAAAATGTTTGGGCCTGTTTCCATAGCACACACTCCTTTCATTCGTTTTTATCTTAATGGATAGACTTCCGTCATCTGACGCCTGCATTCTTTTTCTGCAATATGGTATATCTATGTATAATCTACCCGGAGAACATGTCAATACATCGGCGCATGTGGTAGCATTTTGTATCGGGTGGTTCTGATCCTGGAATATATGGTGCGATATTGCTTCATACTATTAATAATGCTGATCTCCTTAGGAGGACCGGTGAGCGGCCTGGAGCCCGGCGATAGGGCTCCTGCATTCAGCGTATATGTGGGAGCACGGCGCATATCGTATCCTGAATCTTTTAGCGGCAAGGTGCTGGTGGTGACCTATGAAACAAAGGATGTCATCGAGAAAAACCGGCCGTTTAAAAACAGGATGCTCGGCTTCTGTGCCTCTCCGATGAATGCTTCTGGTGTGGCCGTGGCTTTTCCGGTTATCGATTGCTCGGGATACATCGGCCCGATAAAAAGCTACTGCGCCGATCAGGTTCAAAAGTTTTCAAAAAAAGAACAGCTGCAGCTCTATACCGACCGTGACGGCCATATGCGCCATGCCTTTGGCATGAAGGATCACGAGAGTAATATCCTGATTATTGACCAGCAGGGCATTGTCAGGTACCGGCATGCCGGCACGATTACGGATGCAGAAGGTGATCGCATTATCGAGCTCATACGACAACTTCTCAAACAATGATTATGACTTCACGACGAACTGTTCGGTTTCTTCAATGAAACGCCGCATATCGTGAAGCAGCACTGCATGAGGGTTGCACCGCAGCACCATACCGTCAAGATACATGAGACTTTTGATGATGCCGAACATGCCCTGCTCAAATTCCATGCCGCTGTGTACGCCGAGCTTGATCGTATCCATCATCTTTTTCGTGAGACTCACCTGGGATACGGTGCTGCGGGTAAAATCTGCATAGAGGCGAATGAATTTTTCTCGGAACTGTTCAAATGATCTGCCTTCGAGCTCTCGTTCGGACATGCTGTTTAGGCAGCGGGCACACTCGCCGTAATCCCACAGCGCAAGGGCCTTAAAAAAATTAAAGAGCCCTCTCCTGATCTTATCGCCGACACGGCTTATCGCACCGGTGTCGACAAAACAGATAGTGCCGTTGCTCAGGATAACATTGCCCGGATGGATATCGCCATGAAAAGTTCCGACGCAAAACATGTAAAAGCCGTGGATATGAAATAACTCAAGTAACGCTTCATAATCGAGTTTGCCTTCATGCAATAGTTCGTCAAAGGTCTTCCCTGGCACAAACTCGGCTACCAAAACGTTTTCACTGCACAGCTCATCATAATACCGTGCAAACCGGAGGCGGGAGAGGTTGTAGGTGTCACGGTGCTGCAGAGAGATGTTCCGCAGTATGTTCTGACCGCGCAGTTCATTGAGGAGGTTGAGCTCGCTGAGCGTATAGTCTTCGATATGTTCCAAAATGCCAACCGGATCTGCGACGCTGCGAAGTTTTGGATAGAAGAAAATAACAGTCTGAAACAGCCTTTTTATGCTGCGCACATCGCGGACAAAGTTTTTTTTGAAGTCTCCTTTAATAAGTTTAATAACAACCTCGTCGCCGGTGGAGGTGCGTGCCCGATGCACCTGCCCAACCGAGGCCGATGCCAACGCCTGGTCATCGATATGGATAAAGTGGCGGAGAAAATCTTTTCCACAATAGAGCTTGAGGAGCCGCCGCACCTCTTCACTCGGTGTCCGAACCGTATTGCGGTACAGATTGGCAAGGTGCCGGCATTTCTCCTGATCGAGAAAATCAATGCGGAGCGCAAACACCTGGCCGATCTTCACGGCAAGCAGGCCCTGCCGCTGAATCGCATCAAGGTCGGGAAGCCCAGGGCCATAAATGTTTCGTAATAGCCGTACAAAGCCAATCCAGTTCATGGTGAACCATCAGAGCAACAACGCGACCGCGCACATCGCAGTCAGCAGCACCGTTGAGGCAACCGCGCAGGTTACAAACAGATTGAGCCGCCGAGAACCGGGGGGAGAGTGCGGGATGAGCATAAGCATGAAAGCATTACAGACCAAACTCGGCATAACGCAACGGAGCGGCGCCCGGGGAAAAACAAACAGACAGGTAGCGATGCTCACAATATTCAAGGCACTGATAATCACCTTCGTTGCAGCCGCTCCGAAGAGAACAGCACAGGTGCGTTTTCCGCTTTGTCTGTCTGAAGGCTGGTCGGGAAGCGCGGTTGCAAGGGCGCAGGAAAGTTGTGCAGGGAGAATAAAGGCAAGGAACATCAAGGGGAATCCGGTAACTGTTCCCGCCTGCGCATAATATCCAAACAGCGGAAGGACGCCGCCCACGCCAAGCATTTGCAACAGTTCACCGCCTCCACGGTATGAGAGCTGTACGGGTTTATAGCTATACAGCCATAACAGCCCGAGCGAGACAGCGATAAACAACAGCGAAAACGGTCGCGCAGCAAAGTGCCAGAGCATTGCCCCAACAAGGATAGTGGCAAGCACCGTGATCATAATGCCTGCCAGAAGTTCGCGAGGGATCAACAGTCCATCAACAAGCACACGCGAACCTCCCGAAAACAGATTATAGGTGCTGTTTATGCGGTCGGTGGCCGTATCGGCATAGTCATTTGCATACACAATATAAAGCTGGACGCAAAGACCGTAAGCATGCACGAGCACGAGAATCCAGATATCAAGCGTTTTTTGTTGCGCGTACCAACAGGACTGGCCGAGGAGCAGTGGAAAGAAAATATAAGATTGTGATGCAAGCCGTGATGCCTGCAACCATGCTTTTACCTTTTTCATAGATGCCGGCCCTCTCCTGTAAGGGGAGCGAACGCCATGCGAAACAGATAGGGATATACGACCGTTGCGCAAAACCCTGCAGCCCCACCGTAACAAAGCTCTTCAAGCGGCACACCGCCTACCGTGATTTTTGAAAAGCGTTCAGAATGCCATACCGTCTGAAACAGGTCGGGAATCATAATCAAACACAGTACGCATACAACGTAATAGGTTGCAATTGAATATAGCGCGCCAAGGCATGCCGGCGCCAGAAGATCGCGGCGCACTGCGATAATCGCTGCGGCTACCAGCATCATGGTGGCGCAGGATCCGTAAATTATGGGGATGTCGAGAAGGACTGTGGTTGCCACGAGAAACACGGTGAGCCCAAAAAGCGAGGAGCATCGTTTCATGATCACAGCGTTATTGATTATCTCGAGTGGGAGGTAACGCTTTCTGTTAAAAACAGCATAAGCCGTGGTCGTAAACGCCGCAAGCCCGGCAACAAAAATAAAGTCCTCGATCCCAAACCCGACGCGCTCACCGAGGTCAAACAAAAACCGGGGCTCCCAGTAGTCGGGGAAAAACAGAAACTCGGTAAATGTAAACGGCAATGCGAGCGGCACCATGCGCGTAATCACCGGCCTGAGGTCTTTGCGACAAAGCCAGATTATTAACCCGGGCAGTGAAAACAGGGTAGCGATGATGAGAAAATTGTAATACATAAGTTCACGCGGTATGCTTTACGTATGTGCTACCAGATTTTATGATGCTGTGCAAGCTGCGCTGTTTGCAGCACGTTGATTTTCTGGCGATGTGAGCACCCGAAGCGTTTTGAACGAGTAATGCCATCAGACTCTTTGCCCGGCGTATCGGCGGAGTTCATGACCTGCCTTGGCCGCCACGGTCAATTTTCGGGAACGTGCGATATGTGCTCAAGGACGCGCCAAAGAGTTTGACGTTGCAGCATTTGTGACACGTAACCGTCGTTGAAACGGGCTGTGTTGCGAGCCGGCAAAAAATATGGTAGCCAAAAGGCATAAGAGCGTATTGGTAACACCTGTCATCTTCCCAATAAAAAAACAGGAGAGAAAGGAGGTCGCGATGTGCATGAAGAAAACAGCGGTTGCTTGCGCAATCGGCGCTATCTTGTGTTTTGGGCACCATACCGCATTGGCCGATGAGCTTGTGGAGCAAGCGGCAAAGGTATTCAAGCCGATTCCGACAACACCGCCTGCACTTGACCGCAACCCTTTGACGCCGGAAAAGATCGAGCTCGGGAGGCTCCTGTTTTTCGATCCCCGTCTTTCACGCAGCGGGCTTATCAGCTGTAACACGTGCCATAATCTTGGCCTTGGTGGCGCTGACTTTCAGGAAACCTCGATCGGCCATCGGTGGCAGAAAGGCGGCAGGAATTCACCAACCGTGCTCAATGCGATTTTCAATATCGCCCAGTTCTGGGACGGACGGGCGACCGATCTGATGGAACAGGCAAAAGGGCCGGTGCAGGCATCGGTTGAAATGAGCAACAGCCCTGACGCAGTTGTGCAGACACTAAAAAGCATGCCAGGGTACGTTGAGCGATTCAAAAAAGCATTCGGTGGCACCGATCCGGTTACGTTTGACAATATGGCAAAGGCTATTGAAGCATTTGAGGCGACTCTGCTCACGCCGAATTCCCGCTTTGATGCTTTTCTTAGGGGAAATGCCGGCGCCTTGACCGTTCGTGAAAAAGAAGGGTTGCGACTTTTTATGAATAAGGGTTGTGCATCGTGTCATGGCGGCGTCAATATGGGCGGCACCGGGTACTTTCCGTTCGGGCTTGTTGAAAAACCAAAGGAAGAGATTACGGCAGGAGATACGGGGCGGTTTAAAATCACCGGCGCTCCTTCCGACCAGTATGTCTTTAAATCGCCGTCGCTCCGAAACATCGAGCTGACAGCTCCTTACTTCCATTCCGGGAAAATATGGTGTCTCAAGGAGGCGGTTGCGGTTATGGGATCGGCGCAGCTCGGAATTTCTTTGACGCAGGATGATGTCGAAAAAATCGCCGACTTTTTAAAAACCACAACCGGCGATCAGCCGCGCGTCGAATATCCGATTTTGCCGGTGCCCACCAAAGACACGCCGGTGCCCCGCATTGATTAATTAACGGTATTCTCTGTATGCAGGTTGCCATCAGCGGCGCAACAGGATTTATCGGCACCTATTTGGGAAAAGTTTTTGGTGCGCAGGGGCATAAAATTGTGCCGCTGACCCGCGGGGATTTCAGCACAAACGCTGCAGCACTGGCAGGCAAGCTCAAGGGATGCGATGCCGTTATCAACCTTGCCGGCGCCCCTATTGCTGCGCGGTGGACTGCAGCGTATAAAAAGGTTCTCATTGAGAGCCGAATCGGGACGACACGTATGATCGTAGACACGGTTACGCATCTTTCTCCGGCACCCCGGGTTCTGATTTCTGCCTCAGGAACCGGCATTTATCGGTCGCATGGCATCCACACCGAAGATGATACCGATTATGCCGATGATTTTCTCGGCCGCCTTGCACAGGATTGGGAGCGGGAAGCGCTTAAAGCCGAATCTGTCGGCATGCGCACGGTGGTGTTTCGGTTCGGCGTTGTGCTCGGAAAAAACGGCGGTGCCCTGCAGCGAATGCTCCCGCTCTTCAGGCTCGGACTCGGCGGACGGATTGGCAGTGGCAGACAAGCATTCTCATGGGTCCATATTGCCGACCTTGCTCGGGCGATCATTACTGCCGTCAACAACCCAGCGCTGCGCGGTATTTACAACCTCACCGCACCTTATCCGATTACCAACGCCGAGTTGACCCGTACGCTGGCTTCCCTGCTGCACCGGCCTGCATGGCTGCCCGTGCCCGGCGTTGCCCTCAAACTCCTGTTTGGGGAGGCTGCCGCAGTACTTCTTGAGGGACAGCAGGTGCTGCCGAAGCGTCTGAGGGATGCTGGTTTTACCTTTTTGTTCCCTACAATATGCGAAGCGCTCGTCGACATTCTCAGCCGTGATGAGCACTAAACCATTAAACATCTATCGTTACCATGTGGATTGTGCTCTGCATGGAAGGCACAAAGAAAACAAGTAGATGAGCTCAGGGGTTGCGGCCGCGCAGCACCTGAATTGCTATGAAGGGGAAGGATGCTCTATGGATGATACCGGATGCGAGATTGTGCTCTTTGATTTTCGCAATCCTGCGGTAGCGTGCGCATGGCATACCGTTAACGATACGGTTATGGGAGGCGTGTCAGCGAGCACCATTGAGGCAACTGATAACGGAACAGCGCTGTTTCGAGGCATGGTATCGCTTGATAACTTTGGCGGATTCTGTTCAGCAAGCTCCAGCGGCACCGGGCCATATAATTTGAGTAATGCTGAAGGCATTGCAGTTCGCGTCAGGGGCGACGGGAAGCAATATAAACTTCTTATTAAAACCGACGCCGGGCTTAACGGTTTTTCCTACCAGTTTTCTTTTGCCACAAAACAAGGCGCATGGATGACGGTGCACGCCCCATTTCAGGAGTTTGTTGCACGGTTTCGCGGCGCCATTGTTCATGGGGCGCCGCCGCTTAACCGAGGTCATGTGGTTTCTCTCGGTTTTTTAATCGGCGAGCGGCAAGAGGGGCCATTTGCTTTGGAGATTGAGAGTATCAAGGCATACGGACTGAAAAGAGGGTGATGTGTTGTGGTTGGCCGTGCGCAGACCGCTGCACCACTCTGATAAAGGTGCCACACATGATAAAAATCGGCATCAGCGCATGTTTGCTCGGCCATAAGGTGCGGTTTGACGGCGGCCACAAGCTCGATCCGTTTTTGAAAGATACCTTGGGCAGATTTGTTCAGTATGTGCCGGTCTGTCCTGAAGTCGAGCTTGGGTTGGGAGTTCCCCGGGAGCCAATGCGCCTTGTCGGTGATCCTGCTGCACCGCGCCTTGTGACAATAAAAACCGGCATCGACCATACCAACGCGATGCTCGCATGGGCACACAAAAAGGTCAAAGAGCTCGAAGCAGAGGATTTGTGTGGTTTTATTTTTAAGAGCAGATCCCCGAGCTCCGGCATGCAACGGGTAAAGGTGTACGGTGGCAAAGGGGCGACGACTAAGAACGGCGTCGGATTATTTGCCGCGGTCTTTATGAAGCATTTCCCGCTTGTTCCGGTCGAGGAGGAGGGAAGGCTGTGCGACCCCGTGCTCCGTGAGAACTTTATTGAACGGATATTTATCGTTAAACGGTGGCGCGATATGCTTGCCCAAGGGCCAAGTGCCGGTGCGCTGGTTGCATTCCACACTCAGCACAAATTGCTCCTGCTTTCCCACAGCCCGCGCCATTACCAGATTATGGGGCAGCTTGTCGCAGCGGTCAGACAGACCGGGATTATGGAAACCTGCAACCGCTACCATGCGCTGCTGATGGAAGCGCTCGGCATGAAGGCAACGGTTCGCAAACATGTCAATGTGCTCCAACATATGATGGGGTATTTCAAAAAAACATTGACCGCTGATGAGAAACGGGAACTCGGTGAGGTGATCGAACAGTACCGGCGCGGCTCTGTTCCGCTCATCGTACCGCTCACCCTCATGAAACACTATATTCGCAAATATAATGTGCACTATCTTGCAGAACAATATTATGTCGCTCCGCATCCGGTAGAGCTCAAGTTGAGAAATCATGTTTAAGCTGAGTGGAAGGGGCATCGATTATGCATCATCCCACTACGGTACGCGGCGTTATTGAAGATCTTTTCAAAACTCAGTGCGTTGGGGTCCTCGCCACCCAGTCTGAGCAATATCCGTATTGCAATCTCGTCGCATTTACGCCTGATGCTGACCTAACGTCGCTGTTGTTTGCAACACCGCGGGCAACCCAAAAATACCGCAATTTGACGCTGAGCCGATCAGTGGCCTTTTTGGTTGACAATCGTTCTGAAGTCGGAGCTGATTTCGCCGCAGGTGTTGCGGTGACCGCGCTTGGCACGATCTGTGAAGCACCGCCAGAACAGGACACAGTGTTGAGACAACGCCATTGCAGTCGGCATACAGCGCTTACGGATTTTATCCTCAATCCCGACTGTGCACTGCTCGTGATGCAGGTTGATATCTACATTGTGGTGCGCGGTGTTGCAGAAACTGCCGTCTTTCCCATGCGTTGACAGTTTCTGTGACGCGTTGGTATAAATAATGGTCACCATTGATAATGAGGAGGTAGGTTTATGGCACAGACAATTTGCAAAGGTAATCATGAAGGCCATCTCTGCATGCTGGCGAGCAAGGACAAATTTGAGGAAATCAAGGCGTTGACGAAAAACCCGAAATATATCTGCTTTAATTGCGGCAGGGTTGCGGATTCAGAAAAAAATCTCTGCAACCCGATGTCAAACGAATAGCCGTCAATATGGGTAGAAGATAAAAAAACACAACGACATACCGGCAAGGACCCAGAGCCCGGCAGGCACCTCTGACGGCCTGCCGGCCATGACCTTCATGAGCGGATAGAGCACAAACCCTGCAGTCATGCCGATACCGATATTAAAGGTAAAACTCATAAGGGTAATCACCGCAAATGCAGGAACGGCTTCTGTGAGGTCATGGAGGTTTGCTTTGGTGACGGTCGAGAGCATCAACAGCCCTACAACGATGAGTGCCGGCCCATAGGCACAGCCGGGAATAATGCTGAAAAACGGCGAAAAGAACAGTGCGGTGAGAAACAGCAGCGCGGTTGTCACAGCGGTCAATCCAGTTCTGCCCCCTGCTTCAACACCTGCGGCTGATTCGATATAAGCGCCTGCGGTACTTGTTCCCAAAAGGGATGCAACCACGGTCGCCAGCGCATCGCACAGCATGGGTTTTTCAATCTCAGGAAGCCTTCCTTGGTCATCGAGCATGCCTGCTTTATAGGAGACGCCCAGCAGCGTTGCCATGGTATCAACAAAGGCCATGACAAAAATAGTGAGGATCACCGAAAAGAACCCCCACTGCACAGCGCCGAGGATGTCGAGTTTCAGGAAAATCGGTTTAAGGGAGGGCGGTGCGCTCATCCACATCTTGGGCAGATCAATCACGCCGAGCAACATTGCGAGAAAGGTGGTGGCTATAATGCCGATCAGCATGGCACCCTGAATGCGTTTGAGCATCAAAAGTATAATTGTCAAAAAACAGATCAGCGAGAGCATAACCTCAGGGCGCCGAAGGTCGCCGACATGAACCGGCGCTCCCGGAACACCGAGCACGACGATACCGGTGTCGGTAAGGCCGATAAAGGTTAGAAAAAGACCGATTCCTACGGCAAAACTGATCTGCAATCCCTCGGGGATTTGGTCGGTCAGCCAGCTCCTGATTTTTAGCAGTGTCAGGAGGGTAAACAGCACACCTGCAATGAAAACAGCGCCCAGCGCCGTTTGCCAGCTATATCCCAGCACTTTCACCACGGTATAGGCAATGAAAGCGTTTTCGCCCATATACGGCGCAATGGCAAACGGACGCCGCGCATAGATACCCATCAGCATGGTTCCGAAAAACGCGCTGAGAATCGTCGCGACCATCGATGGCCCGAAGGGGATGCCTGCTGCTTCGAGGATTTTGGGGTTCACCACGATGATATAGGCCATGGTGACAAACGTGGTCGCCCCTGCGACGATTTCGCGGCGCACTGTGGTGCCATACCCGTCCAGGTTAAAAAAACGACGCAGCATATAATGCCTCGTGAATGAAACGTATAAAGGTGGGTTACAAAGCAATGCTTGCCCAGTTGACGGAATCAAGAAATAGGGTAGGCAGATCTTTTTCGTTTGCCCGCAGCTTGCGTGCATAGATGCTTGCCCTGTTCCATTCCGCCCGTTCATAAGCGACCACCAGGCCGAAGACATCGCGCAGCGGGTTATCCTTACCGAGCAGTGCCTGTTTCACATCCTCTGCGATCGGAAGGTCTGACAAGACAACGTGCATCGGCCGGTCAATGAGTGCATCGATCAGGGAAAAAAGCCCGGTCATAAACAGGTCTGCTGCCCGCTTCTCAAGGCCGACCTGAGCGGCAAGCAGTTCACAGAATCGCGCACGAATCAGGGAGAGGGTGAGCAGTTCCTGCGGCTTATCAAATCCCATGCTGCTCAGCGCTACGACAGAAACCCACTTCTTGATTTCCTTAAGGCCAAGCAGGATGAGCGCATGTTTGATGGATTCAACCTTGACGCTGAACTGAAAAAAGGCGGAGTTGATAAATCGCAATAGTTTGTAAGATAAGGAAACATCTCGCTTGATAATTTCTTCGATGCGCTCAAATTCAGCATCAGGTCGATTAACCTCATGCAATACCCTGAGATAGTTGATTTTGCTTCCGGGAATGTCGCGACCCGTCACGATCTTGGGTTTGCTGAAAAAATATCCTTGAAACAAACTGTATCCTGCTTCAAAGGCCTCTTCAAATGTTTCCTGCGTTTCAACCTTTTCGGCAAGAAACTGGACCGGCAAGGCCTTGCACTCCTTAAGCAGCTCTTTGCGCTGTGCTGCATCGGTTGCCATAAAATCTACTTTGATGATGTCAGCAAGTTCGACAAACGGCCGGTAGCGTTCATGAAAGACAAAATCGTCGAGCACCATCTGATATCCGGCTGCTTTCAGCTCACGGCATGCTTTGATCACCTCTGCATCAGGCTCCACGGTTTCGAGGATCTCAACGGCAATGGCGTTTTTGGGGACCATGGAGGGAACTCCTTGCAGCAGGAGATTTTTGGTGAAGTTGACAAACGCTTTTTTGCCTTGGGTGAGATTGTCAAGGCCGATGATGAGAAGGCTATTGCTGATGACGTTGGAGGTGGTGCGGTCTCCGTCAAGGGACGGATCGTACATATTGGTGAGGCCGGAGCGGAACAAGAGCTCGTACGCAGCCACGTTCTTTTTTCGGTCAAAGATAGGCTGCCGGGCAACAAAGACATCCATAAAAATAAACAGGGATAGATATAGGCGTTTATTTACAATATCGCACAATCGGCTAAAAAAAAATAGATTTTTTTTAAAAATGATAATTTCATGCAAGACTACTGTGTGGCATGAGAAAAGACGGCGCTCTCCATCAGGCTAAAACACCTTGACATACAGATGAAGTTACAGTAAGTAGTAATCCTTCTGTTAGCACCATGAAAGGACGGTCATGGAGAAGAAAAAGTGTATCCCTGCAAAACTGCCACCAGATATTTACAAGGCGCTCGAGGATATTGTCGGTCCGGAGTATATCTCCCAAGACCGAGCAATTGTTGAATGCTACAGCAAGTTTTCAGTCGATTCAGGTGGCACACTGAAAAAACATTTCAAAGACCCCAGCAATATCCCTGCCTGTGTCGTATTGCCGGGTACGACCGAAGAAGTGCAGTCCATTATGCGGCTGTGCAACCGTCACGGCATTAAGGTAATTCCGTTTACCAACGGTATGATTACGTTCAACGGCCCTACAACACCTGACCCAACGGTATGCATCCATGTCAGCCGCATGAACAAGGTGCTTGAGATTAACGAAGATACGATGACCGCCCGTTTGCAGGCGTATGCCGACTATGCACAGCTTCAGGCAGAGGCAATGAAACGGGGACTGTGGAACGGCGGCAGCCCGCTCGCCACAACATTATGCAAATTATCGTCCCAGAGCGCTTTTGCCGGCATTTGGCAGACCGACCATAAGTACGGTACCCTGTCGCGTAACATTGTCAGTATTAAGCTGGTGACACCGACCGGTGATGTTCTTATTACCGGTTCTGACACTGTCTCCGGCATGGAAACTTTTTGGGAGTACGGTCCCGGTCCGGATCTTCTTTCCCTTGTCCGGGGCAGCGGCGGCACAACCGGAGTTATTACCGAAATCGTCGTAAAACTTCATGCATGGCCGGGTGGCGAGGCATTGCCCGAACCGCCTGCCGGACGGCCGTGTATCCAGACCTATATGGATGCGAAATACGATACCGGGCCTCCGCCCAAGCGGCATAAGCTGCTGTGGGTAGAGTTCGATGACCTTGAAACGGAAATCGCCGCCTTGCGCAAAATCGGCCATGCCGGCATCGGTGCAGGGCTGAATGCAACCGGCGTTTACAATGCCTATTACTGCTCGCAGACGCAGGATCTGACGCTGGAGCGGGTGAAGAACAAATTTTTTCCGCCGTACAATCTGTATGTAATTCTCCAAGGAACGGTATCAGAAGCGCAGATCGCCTATGAAGAGAACGTCGTCCGTGACATTATTGCTGAGGTCGGCGGCACGTTCCTTTCAGACCAGTACAAACCTGACGTGCTGTATGCGCTTGCGCCGTGGAATCTTGACTGCATCAGGCACGTAACCGGGTATCGCATGAACCGGCATTCCTATTGCGGCTCCAACATTCTGGGCGGACCGGTTGATACGGTTGCGCGGAAGACCCGAGAAGTATGGTCAAAGGCGCTGAATACGTTTGGCGAAACCTACATCACGGATCGCGGCGGTATGGATGATACACCGTTCCTCTATTCCAGCAACCATTCGGGAAGGTTTTGGCTCACCGAGGCTGACGTGTATCCCGATATGACGAAGCCGGAACTTCTGCAGCGCGGTCAGGCACTTGTCATCTGCGGTATTATCAACACCATTGCTGACAAGTACGGTCCCGGCGCAAATGGGCTCGGCGTTTCCATTGAGCCGGTTACCTCGTTCATGCCCGAGGTCGGACCGAAAGCACATCTGTTGTTCCGAAAGATACGGGATGTGTTTGACCCGAACGGAATCTGTGCACCCGGCCGGCAGATTTTCAGTAAAGCCGAATACGATGCGTTTCCGGAGGAGGTGCTTGCAGGCCTGAATAAAATGCGGCAGATGCACGGACTTGCGCCGGTGGTAAAAGGCGATTAACAGAAGAGAGTAACAGACATTTATAGGATATTGCCATGGCATCAATAAAAGGCGAGCTTGAGAAAATAGTCGGATCACAGAATGTGCTCACCGATGAGCCGACTCTGAAACGCTATGCACAGGATCAAAGCTTTGTACAGCCGCGCAGACCTGATATGGTCGTGTTTGTGGAGAACGTCGAACAAATTCAAAAGATTGTTCGGCTTGCCAATGCCACACGGACGCCGCTGGTCCCCTACAGCTCGGGGAAAAATCTGCGGGGTGCAACCATTCCCGATCACGGCGGTATTATCCTGAATATGTCACGGATGAATGCGATCATCGAAGTTGACCGCGAAAACCTTTTTGCAGTGATCGAGCCGGGGGTGACGTACCGGCAGCTTCAAGACGCGCTTGCCCCACACGGGCTGCGGGTGATGACGCCGTTTGGCATTGTGCCTGAGCGATCGGTCTTGACTAGTTATCTGGAGCGCGACCCCGTGCTTGCGGCGCCGAGTTTTGAGGACGGCAATGCACTTATTATGGATACGGAACTGGTGCTTCCTAACGGCGATCTGTTCCGGACCGGCAACTGGGCATCCGGTGGTCGCCCCGGAGCGCCGAACGGTCCGATTCGGAACACCATTTACCGCCTCTGGACTGGCTCACAGGGGACATTAGGCATTATGACAAAAATGGCCGTGCAGGTATCGTTCATCCCCGCGGATCGCAAAATTTTCTTTATTCCGTTTGAGCATATTGCAGATGCGGTCGAGCCAATTCGGCGGATCCAGCGCAGAGAGATCGGGACCGAATGTTTTCTCCTCAACCGTTTCAACCTTGCTGCTTTGTTTGCACAGGACTGGTCGGTTCCCAATGACATCCCTGCACCACCCGTTCGGTCCGAGGATTTTGCACTGCTGCGGCAGCACCTTCCGCCGTGGGTGCTCATCATTGTTATCAACGGCCCGATGCGGCGGACACAGGAAAAGATTGCTTATGAAGCAGAGGCGCTCCAGGAAGTGTGCGATATCCTAAACCTTGAGCTTCGGGAAGCCCTCCCTCATGTGCCCGGCGCTGAACAGGTAATTGCAGATGAGCTCCTCCGGCCGTGGGGCATTCTCAAGAAGTTCAACTTCAAAGGGTCAGTGCATGACCTTACTTTTAAAACACCGCTCAACAATCTCCCCAATGTTACTGAGATTGTTACCAACCTTGCGCTTCGGTACGGCTACCCTGAAAGCGACATTGGGATGTTTGTGCTGCCGCTTGAGCGAGCCCGCGCTCTGCACGTCGAGATCGATCTGCATTGCCCATCAGCCGAATGTTCTGAGCGCACGATGGTAAAGGAACTGTGGCTTACAGCATCCGGCAGACTTGTAGATGCAGGTGGTTATTTTGACCGCCCCTATGGCGCATGGGCGCCGCTGATGTACGGACGGGCGGCACAGTATACGCAGATGTTGAGAAAACTCAAGGCTGAAATGGATCCCAATAATATTCTCAATCCCGGCAAGCTCTGCTTTGCCTAACTCCCTGACATCCAACTGCAGGAGGATGCACAATAGTTTGCGAAGGGAAAAGGTTACACAACGCTCATTATAAACCCCGGCAACGGAGGCATCGACAACATGACTGATTATGAGGTGATTGTTATTGGCTGCGGCCCTGCGGGCATGATGGCCTGCGGCGAGCTTGCGCGGCGCGGTATCAAGGTACTGGGAATCGACAAAAAGCCCCGGCTTGACGTGAACATCAGAACCGCCTCGGGATACTGTTTTCTTGATCAGCCGTTCAACGGCGAATGGATCCGTCGCACCCCGAAGGATGACAAAACAGTCCTCGAGTATACCGATACTGGTTTTACCGTTGTGTATAACGGGACGATGGAAGGCATCCATCATTCTCATATGTTTTCCGACACAGGGAAACACTGGCAGGCATCCACCCGCAAAAAACCTTTTTATCATATTTTCAATCCACACCAGTGCCACAAAGACCGTTTTGAATGGGCACAAAAAATGGGCGCCTCGTTTATGCCGGGCACGGTGTTTATGAACGTAACGCAGAGCGAATCACGGGTTGAAGTCAAGGTTCGGCAAAACGGGAAAGACCGGTATTTAACCTGTAAGAAATTGATTGCTGCAGACGGGTTGGTGTCAAAAGTTGCTAAGGTGACCGGCGCCAACAAAGCGCGCACAAATTTCGGCATGAAAGGGCCGACCATTGAATACGAGCTTTCCGGTGTGGAGTGCCCGTATGACCGCGGTGATATGTTTTTCTTCGGCTCCGGAAATTTCGGCGGCAGGGCGGGGGGTATTATTATGGTGCCAAGCTGCCATGGCGAGGGTGTGTACCGGATGGAAACCATGTCGGTTCTGCCGGCATCTACGGCAACCGATCTGATTGAATTTTTCACCAAAAAGAGTCCGTTTGCCCATTGGTTCAAACATGCTGAAATCATCGAGGTAAGCGGTGTCGTCATTGAGTTCCTGTCGCCTATGATTGTGCCGTACCTCGGCAACATTCTCTTTGCCGGCGATTCAGCGGCATTCGGCGAATGCCTCTACCAATGTGCGGTGATGTGCGGGTACAAGGCAGCCGAGTGTGTTCAAAAGGAACTTGAGGGCAAAAAGGGTTATGATGAATATACCCAGTGGTGGGGCGACCATTTTGAATGGGTTCGTAATCCCAAGCGCATGGCAGATTATACCAAGCGGGTATTGTTCCCGCGGTTTTTTACGGTCAAAGAGCTCGATTTCTTGTTTGACCTGTCGGAGAAAAATCCCATTGTCGTCGATGAGGCAGACGCAAGCCCCTATGACTTCACCAAGATGGTCATGGAACAGTTTATGGCAATGCCTGAGGTGCCTGAAGAATTAAAGCAGCGGATGCAGTTTATCATCGATGCAGATATGGCACAGGTCGCGCAGGTTGTTGGTAAAGTCCAGAAAGCATAATTAGTTTTTTCGCTCGTCTATTACCCAAAATCAATCAACGTGTAAAGGCAGGGCAACGGCACCCTGCCTTTTTTACGATTACCAGAACATATTCCCTATGGAGTTTATCAGGCATATATAATATAAATGGCGTAACATGATGCAATCAAAATATTAAATCATAACTGCATAACCTATCAATGTGACCAGAAAATATTTTTTCATTTTTGGATATATTGTTTTTTTAGTTGTATTATTTGAGGTAATGGCACGGATTGCTTTTTCTATTCCGTACATTGCAAAACATCTGCGGGCAGATGAAGATTATACCTACCGCAGAGCATGGGTAGAACGGCATCAGAAAACGGGGCTTGCAATTTCTTATAAATTTGATGTCTATGACCAAACAAAAGGATGGATTGCAAAGCCAAATCTCCGAAACCTTACTGTATTTTACGACAAAATTTTAAATACTAATGCGAAAGGATTTCGGGGTGCTAAAAACTATTCCTATAAAAAAACAGAAGGGATAAAACGCATACTCATTCTTGGTGATTCTTTCGCCTTTGGGGATGAAGTCAGCGATAACCAAACCTTTGCACATTACCTTCAGGAAATGCTTCCTGAGAGCGAGATTATCAATTTAGGTATGCATGGTTACGGTCATGACCAGATGTTGATTTTGCTCAAGGAGGAAGGGGTTAACTATGAGCCCGATATTGTTATAATTGGATTTCTTCCGTTTGATATGCCGCGCAACCTTCTTGAATTCAGAGATTTTGCAAAGCCAAAGTTTTTGCTTAAAAACGGCAAACTTGACCTTGTCAATAGTCCGGTTCCACGGCCTGAAGATATTCTGGTTTGGGATTGGATGCGGCCGCGGACAATAGACATTTTTGCTCTAGTCTGGTGTAAAATAAAAAGTTTTCTCGGTATAAGAAAACAAGAGATGGAAGCGATCACAATGGCGTTGCTTAAAGAAATGGTGCGCACCATTCGAACCATAAATGCAATCCCTGTTATTGTTTATTTGCCAGCAGGGGAAGAAATATATGTCTCCGATCCTCTTCTCCCATATGAAGAGTTTATGTATAAGGTTTGTGAAGACAATAATGCAGTCTGCTTTTCTGCACGTCCATTTTTTAAGGAAAAAGTAGCAGCAGGGACAAAATTTAGAATAATCGGTCATTGGGATTCTGAAGGGCATCGTCTTGTAGCCCACGCCATAAAAAAACATCTTGCTGAATTAAAACTTATCAATATGAATTAAACACAACATTATAATGCGTTCCTCACCTTGACACGTACTCTCATTAATGCAAACATTGTTGCTCCCAAACAAAAGACTTCGCTATGCTCCTTACATACACAGCCATACGATGATAAGCACGCAGGTCAGCAGTACCAGTACAAACCCGATTGTCGTTGCGCCGTAAAAAATAAACGACCCCAGCGCAAAGGCGCAACCCACCAAAATTGCGTCACCCAGCATACCTTTGACGAACCGTTTGATTCGTTCGCGTTTGCGCTCGGCAGCAATCCGCGCCTTCATTTCTGCTTCGATCCGTTTTTTTAACTCTTCTTTCATAAGCGCTTCTTGCGCTGCCCGCCGCTGGGCTTCTTCGTCTGCCTTCCGCTCCTCCTCTTCGGCGCGGCGCCGCTCTTTTTCTTCTTCACTCAGTTCCTGTTCTTTGATCTGGCCGAGCAGTTTTTGTTTAAGCTCATACAGCGCCCCGATCGCCTCAGCAATGCGCTCGTACTCGTTTGTCTCAAGAAGTTGCCGTGCGCGATCAAGCTTGTCACCGGCATGCATCCGCATCACAGCAGTCAGGCGTTCTGCCTGCTCGCGAAGGTTGGTTTCAAGTTCTGTGCAGTCTGTTTCGGCAACGTCGTAAAGCACTTTCTTTAAATCGTTGCGGAGTATCCTGAAATCGCTGTCAAGCACTATTTTGTAACAATACCGGCGGTCAAACGAGACAAGGGCCTCCTGGAGGTGGGCGAGCGCCTCGCGTGTGTCGCCGAATGCGCCGTAGATCTTGGCAAGATGGTAATGGGCTTCCCCCAGTCGGGGATCGTAGTCAATGGCCTTTTTTGTCATGTCAACGGCTGCCTGCATGTCGCCAAATACCGCAGCGGTTAACCATCCGGCAAAAAAAGCGGCTTGCGCTGCAAGAAGGGCATAATCCGGATCGGCTTCGGCAGAGGAGAGCGCAAGGTGGTAATTGTCAAGGGCACGCCGAAAATTGCGCATTTTCCCCTGATAGTGGTAGATATGAGCGATATGGAAATACACCAGGGGAACTTCCCGATACCTGTCAATGACGGCATTGAAATGGCGCAGCGCTTGCGCAAAATAGTCGGGTTTGTCGATAACCTTGCAGCCGTCCCGGTATGCTTGGAGCCCATCCCGAAGCCTGCTTTCCGCTTCCCCTTTGCGGTCTCGTTTGAAACTGTTGGTGAGTTTATTAACCATGGCACGGTATTCAGGCCGTGCCATCTCAAAAACAATGAGCACGCCGCCCATGGCAATATTAAATTCTGCGCCGAGCGAGTGCATGCCGTCTCGCAGCTGGTGCAGACTGAAGGAGACGATGTCTGGATTGTCTCGAATGTCGTCGGTAATTTTCCATTGCCCGGATGTCCCACCGCCTGCAAGTGCCGCCAAGGCTTGATCGTTGATTTGAACAATCCCCTGTTGCAGACTAGCAATGTAGCGGCGTGATGAAATGTAGATGTCGTAGGTATTGGTTAGTTCATGCAGGACCGGGTAGCTTTGATAGTGCTGCCTGATCATGGAAGATGAACCCTATCGGGTTTACACCGGATGTCGTATTGGCAGGATAGTGGCTTTTTTTGTCGAGCGCCTGCCCGCCGTAAGACCCTCAGGGGAGGCTGTGGGCAAAAATAATGGAGAGTGGTTAAACGCTGCGGCGCGGGCACATCATTGGCAGTCGCAAATATCTTCGAGCTGTTCATCTTCTTCGAGCACGCCGTACACACGCCACCCCGAACTTTCGGGTTTTTTGTAGAGGATGAGATCGGAGGCAGAAAAACACAAATATTCGGTTGTGCATTTCGGACAAATAAAGGAACGGGTAACCTCTGAAAAATGATCTTTGCCGTAGTGGTCAAGGAGCTTTTCAAGTGTCGTTGTAAGTATTTCCTGATAGAGTTTCATAGTCT
>JAOAHH010000056.1 GCA_026415325.1 Thermodesulfobacteriota bacterium
CGTCAGATGTGTATAAGAGACAGATATCCTGCCGTGTCAAAATGCCGACCAGTTTCCTGCGCCGGTCAATAATCGGAATGCTGCGAAGTCGCTTATCCTGAAAAAGCCGCATTGCCTGCTCGAGCGTGCTTTTCTGCGACAGCAGAATAACCGGCTTGGTTGCTACTGCATTGACCGCCTGCTGCAAATTCGGCTTGAACAAAAGATCCGTTTGGGAGATGAGACCGACGACGGTACCTTGCTTCGTAATCACCGGCAGTGTTGCGATATTGTGCCGAAGAAAGAGAGCGAGGGCCTCTGCACAGGAGGCATGCTGATCGATCGCAATAACAGAGCGGTTCATAACATCGCGTACCTTCACCGCTACCAGTGGACGGTAGCGCCGCAGGTCAAGCATCATGTCAAGCTGCGGACTCTCGGAGAACGTCAGGCGTTCAAACCCGAATTTTGTATACAGGTGGATCGCAACAAAATTGGTCTTTTCAACCGAGAGCCATATGCGGTGAAACTTGAGCTCATAGGCACTTTGGATGACACTTCGTACAAGCTGGGTCCCGATACCGCTCTTTTGCCACGCCGGGGAAACGGCGATCAGCATTTCGCAGGTTCGGTGTCGCATAGGAAGCAGGACGGCATGTCCGATCAATACATGATCGAGCGTTGTGGCAATGAGATTGATACCTGACGCGACAAGCTGTTCAACCCAGGCAAAGCATGAACGCCGGGATACCGGCGGCAGTCCGCCTGCCATACTGCGTGGGGTAAAGCCCGCATACATCTTTTTGAGAGACGGCACTTCATCAGGTGCAAGGATTTTGATCATGACCGGTACACCGTGACGATTCATAAAGATATGCGGTGCTTGTGCAATGGCGGTTTTGTGCAGTGCGGCATGCATCATAGGCAACGGCGGTAAATTAAAACTGGACACCGACTCTCGTCCGGTGGTTACTGTACCAAACCTCCTGCAAAAACGCAATGACGGGCAGTGCTCCAGTATCAATTTGACATCCGCTACTTTTTCCTTTATTTTCAAATTATCATACTCGCATGGATGCCACCGGACACGGTCGGTTGAGCAGAAAGGGCACGTCTCATGTACGAAATTGTCTATCGGCAGGAAATGGCGCAGGGCACCGTTGTGCTGAATGTCATCAAAGCACCAAAAATCGCTGCAAAAGCACAACCCGGCCAGTTTGTTATCGTAAAAGCAAACGAGACCGGTGAACGCATTCCGCTGACCATGGCAGATACCGATCCTGAAGCCGGAACCATAACGATTATTTATCAGGTTGTGGGGAAATCCACCGCATTGTTCAAAACCTTGCAGGTGGGTGATGCCTATCAGGATGTGCTCGGACCGCTGGGCAAACCCACACATATTGAGCGGTATGCAGGCATCGTGATTTGTATCGGGGGCGGCACGGGCGTTGCCGTCGTGCATCCGATCACCCGAGCATTTAAAAACGCAGGGAACCACGTTGTCGCTATCATCGGTGCCCGCACCAAAGATCTGCTGATTCTGGAGGACAAGATGCTCGATGCATCCCATGAACTGCAGGTGTGTACCGATGACGGCTCTTACGGGCATCACGGATTTGTCACTGATGTCCTTCAGCAGTACCTTAATGGCAGCCGACCGGTCAGCATGGTGGTTGCCGCAGGTCCGGTACCGATGATGAAACGAGTCGCCGCCATGACTAAGCCCCACAGCATCCCCACCATGGTGAGTCTCAATGCGATCATGATCGACGGCACGGGAATGTGCGGTGGATGCCGTGTATCGGTTGACGGCACCAACCGGTTCACCTGCGTTGACGGCCCTGAATTTGACGGCCATCAGGTCGATTTTGACGGTCTGATGCAACGCCTCAGCGCGTACCGACAACAGGAGCAGCAGGCAATGGAACTGTTTGCGCATGAATGCAAATTGCGGAACCTGACCTAAAGGTGCATCCATGGGTGATAAAAAAGACCGAATCCCCCGGCAGCCGATGCCGGAACAACCGCCGGAACAACGGCGGCGGAATTTTGACGAGGTACCGCTCGGCTATCCGCCTGAAATTGCTCAACGTGAGGCGGGTCGCTGTCTGCAGTGTAAAAACCCGGCATGCGTAAGCGGCTGTCCGGTTGGCATCGATATCCCGCGGTTTATCCGCCATATCAGAGAGGGCGATTTTACCAAGGCAATCGCCACGCTTAAGGAGAAAACGGCACTGCCTGCCGTCTGTGGAAGGGTCTGCCCACAGGAAGTTCAGTGCGAACAGCGCTGCGTGCTTGCAAAAAGTGGCGAAGCGGTTGCGATCGGCCGGCTTGAACGGTTCGCCGCTGACATTGACCGCGCGCACGGTTCACCCCTGCTCCCCGAACTTCCCAAACCGACCGGTAAAAGTGTCGGCATAGTGGGGTCAGGTCCTGCGGGACTTACCGTGGCTGGAGACCTTATTTTGAAAGGACATGCGGTCACCGTCTATGAGGCATTTCACAAGGCGGGTGGCGTTCTTGTGTATGGTATCCCTGAATTCAGACTGCCCAAAGCTATTGTGCAGGAAGAGGTGGGGTACCTTGAAAAACTCGGGGTTTGTTTTGAACTCAATGCCGTCATCGGCCGTACCGAAACTGTTGACGAATTGCTGGCACGGCACGATGCGGTGTTCATTGCAGTGGGTGCAGGACTGCCTACTTTTCTTGGGGTGCCCGGTGAAAATCTCATCGGTATTTATTCTGCAAACGAGTACCTCACACGGTCAAACCTTATGAAAGCCTATCTATTCCCCCAGTATGACACACCGATTGTGCGCGGCACAAACGTCGTCGTTGTGGGTGCCGGGAATGTAGCGATGGATGCAGCGCGAACCGCGCTTCGTCTTGGCGCAGAGCGGGTAACGATTGTGTACCGGAGGTCGCGTAATGAAATGCCTGCCCGTGCCGAAGAAATACATCATGCTGAAGAGGAAGGTATTGTGTTTGAGCTCTTGACCGCTCCGGTCAGGTTTTTGGGTGATACGGCAGGCAGAGTCAATGCCGTTGAATGTATTAGGATGCGGCTCGGAGAACCCGATGAATCGGGCAGACGCAGGCCGGTGCCGATTGAAGGATCGAATTTTCACATCGAAACTGACATGGTGGTGATTGCCGTCGGCGCAGGAGCAAATCCGCTCATCACAAGCACGACGCCCGGTCTTGCCGTCAATAAACGCGGCTACATCATTGTCGATCCACAAACAGGGAAAACCCGCAAACCCCGGGTGTGGGCAGGCGGTGATATCGTTACTGGACAGGCTACGGTTATCCTTGCGATGGGCGCAGGAAGGATTGCCGCGACGTCGATCCATCAGTATCTTACGCTGGGTTGGTAACATGGTTTGTTAGTGCCTGCGAAGAGCAGGGTTATATATGATTCCCTTAAACTGGGAGGGATCCACCATGGAAGCGCAGAAAAAAATAACTATCGTACTGATCGTTGTGTTTCTGGGGGTGCTGTATCTTTTTAATATGGCTTATTTCTCCATTAAGCCCGATGTCTTTCCGGTGTATCGGCAGTCCGGCATGCCTGCCGGCACGGTGTTTGCCAAAACAGCGGCTACCCTCATCGAACAAGAGCTCTACGGACCCGGCGGCTGGCTCCCCAACGACCTTTTTTTCACACCAGGGTGGTTTCTGGATAACAAACCACATTTTCAGCTTGGGGTACTGGAGGCGGTCCGCTACAATGTTCGGGTGCTGCGCGACAGCCTCTCCCGTCAACGTACGACCGATGCAATCGATTCTGACTGCGAACAGGCCTTCACCACGCTGAGCAACGATCCCTTTTCGTGGATATTCCCGAGCGCTGAAAGCCGTTATGCAAAAGGCATTGAACATCTGGAGACCTATGCAAGGCGCCTGCGCTCAGGGACGGCAGCGTTTTATCCCCGAAGCGATAACCTCATTCAACTGCTCGAGCAATACGTCTCACTGCTTGGCGGTGTGAATACCCGGCTGTTGAATGCATCGCGGACTATGGTGCCCATGGCCGACAATGCAACCGGGAAGGCACAAAAAATCCCCACCTTTGAAAAAACGCCCTGGCATCGCATCGACGACAATTTCTATTATGCACAAGGTGTTGGCTATGCGCTGTACCATCTGATGCAGGCGGTGCGGTGCGACTTTGCCCCGGTATTGCAGGATAAAAATGCGACCGTCATTGTTGAGGAAATACTCGCATCACTTGCCGAAAGCTATTTTGAACCGTTGCTCGTAACCAACGGCGGCAAAGACGGTATCCTTGCAAATCACAGCAATAATATCAGAGTGTTCTTAGATGATGCCCGTCAGAAACTTAATTCGCTGATTACCATCCTTGCACAAGGATAAACCGGTTACTGGCCAACCGGCGAAACAGAGGGGGTAATGCCTTTTTCAGACGCATGCTGCACTGCTGCCCGAACATCGGTGCAGATATTTCGGGAACCTTCTGCTAGAGCAGCACTCATGGCTGCGACGATTGACTGCGGCGTCCCTGCCTGACACGGCATTCTGAGTGCATAGGTCTTCTGGAAAAGAACCGCCGGGTCGGACTTCCCGGCACGCAGATCAAGCAGTGTTACGGTCAGGCAGAGAACCGCTGCTTCCTGGGCTGCCGCCTTGTCTGCAAACAACGCTTCAACCGTGCCCTCAAGGGCATACCGGGCTGGCGCTGTGCTGCCAAAAGCAAGCACCGCCTCAAACATGCCGGTATGCTGCAGATCGCGCCGTATCATGTCGGCAACCATGGCGCCGGGATGCGCACGCCACTGGTGATAACCATACGCATCCCG
Organism: Thermodesulfobacteriota bacterium; assembly: GCA_026415325.1. Taxonomy (GTDB): domain Bacteria; phylum Desulfobacterota; class WTBG01; order CAIYCZ01; family CAIRTM01; genus JAOAHH01. The sequence continues at coordinate 4,803 of JAOAHH010000056.1, forward strand.
TTTATAGGCGGTATCGCGATACACAATAGAGCGCGAGGCATACGGGGCAGAGGCACCAAACGGATAGACGATGAGCGCACCTTGCGTTACCGGACCTGCCATGCGCGGCGGCGGATCGTATTCAAGCGCATAGTAATAGATAACCGGTGCCGGACTGCGGGGAAACAGACAGCTCCAGCAGAAAATTCCGGCAAAGCACAGCAGAACCGCACATCGCCATCGTCGCATAGTATTTCCTTTCACTGATAACGCGGACAAAGCATTGTTTTTTGCACGCGCCAACCCTCCATTCCCCGCATCACGACCTAGCGTTCTTCCGGCCGGGACGTCTGGGGTTTTCCCAGCAGTATCTGTGACGGCTGCGCCGCGAGCAGATCGAGTGTCTGACTGAGACGCTCACTTGACTGCTCAAGATGCTGGATGGTTGTGAGGAGATGGGGCTGCAAGACCGCAAGGGTTGTTGTAGATCCCTGCAGCAGTGCATCGCTTTTCTGAATCAGTTGGGTCATCTGCTCAAGTGAGGTGCGCAGGTTTTTGATCGCAACGCTGATATCCTGTTCATTACCGTTTGCAAGACGCTCAACCGATGCCAGCGTCCGCTCAAGGCGCGTCATGGCAGCACCGGCTGCCTGGATCATTGAACCGAGACGCCCGGCGTTTGTCTTCAAATCCGCTGCTGCCAGCATTTCGTTGGTCGTGTCAAGCGTTTGCTTCAGCCTGTCGGAAATCCCCTGTACATCGAGCGCCTTAACCTGCCTGACAATATCCTCGATGCTTTGCAACAGCATGGCAATGTCAGACGGCTTTGACCCAATAACCGGGTACTCGGAAGAAAAGGCAAGCGGGGGTGACCGGTCGGGTTCGCCGGGTTTCCGACGATCAAGCTCGATAAAAACGCTGCCAGTAATCCCGACCGCCTTAAGCTGTGCCACGGTGTCCGGTTCCAGCCTTTGCCCGGATTCTATCTTCATAACAACCTGAATAAGGTTGCCGTCGGGTGCGACCGTAATGCCCTGCACCCTCCCGATGCTTACCCCCCGATATTTTACCGGCGAGTCTCGATCTAGTCCCTGAACAGACTCGTTGAAATAAGTGACATAATACTGCCCCTTCTCGAAAAACCGCGACATGCCCAGCCAGATAAACGCAAGAACGGCGATTGAGATGCCCACTACGACAAAAGCGCCAACCATAAATTCGGTCTTTTTTGATGCCATAGTGTTTGTACTCCACTGGTGCGGATCATGGTTCGGCAGCGTCACAACGGCTGCCGGTGAAAAAACCCACGGACAAACGGATCAGTGCTCTCATCACGCAACTGTAACGGATTGCCGTGCGCAATAATCGATTTTGTTACTCTATCCAGCACAATCACGCGCTGGGCAACGGTAAAAATACTCTGGAGATCGTGGGTGACGATGACCATGGTCGTGCCGAGCGTCGCATTGATATGCACGATCAAATGGTCAAGTTCGGCAGCCAAAATCGGATCAAGCCCGGCAGAGGGCTCATCAAAAAAGAGAATCTTCGGGCTCAAGGCAATGGCGCGGGCAAGCCCTGCGCGTTTCTTCATGCCGCCGCTCAGTTCAGACGGGAGATAGGTCTCGTAGCCGTTCAGATTCACCTGATGCAGCTTCATGCGCACCAGCGTTGTAATCGCTTCCTCTGGCAGCACTGTATACTGCCTGATCGGTAGGGCAACATTGTCGGCAATCGTCATCGACCCGAAAAGGGCGCCGCTCTGGAACAGCACGCCAATGCGTTGCTGTACCTGGCGCAGCGCTTCTTCGTTGCATCCGGTGATCTGTATGCCGTCAATCGTAATATGCCCGGTTTGCGGGAGCATCAAACCGATCAGATGCTTGAGCAGGGTGCTTTTGCCACATCCGCTTCCGCCGAGAACGGCAAAAATTTCGCCTTCATAGACCTCAAAGCAGAGGTTTTCAAGCAGGGTCTCCCCTTCATGGCCAATCGTCACGTTTGCAACCTGAATGATCGGTCTGCGGTTTACTCCTTGCATGGCCTCCACGTATAAAACGAGACATGTGCTTCGTGAATCGCGGTGGGTAACGTGCCTCACACTTCACATGTCACGATCAATACTCCTCTGTTATCCCCAATAGCGCAAAATGACCGCGAAGACGGAATCGGCCAAGATGATGAGAAAAATGCCGCTCACCACTGCTGAAGTCGTTGCCGCGCCGACAGCCGCTGCTCCACCCCTGACCTGAAACCCTCGGAAACAGCCGATCCAGGTGATCAAAACCGCAAATATCCCTGCCTTGCCGACCCCCCAAAACACATCGAACACTTCGATGGTCTTCAGGGTCTGTGCAATATATGAAGCAGCCGTCAGGTCAAGCATGCCAACGCCCACCACCAGCCCCCCGAAGATACCGAGCAGGTCAGCATAAAGGACAAGAAGCGGCACCACAATTGCTGCGGCAATAAGTTTTGGCATTACCAAAAACTCAACCGGTTCAAAACCCATGGTTGTGAGCGCATCAATTTCGTCCGATATCTTCATGGTGCCGATCTCTGCTGCAAACGCCGATCCTGAGCGGCCTGCCACGATAATTGCCGTCATGATTGGCCCAAGCTCTCTGGTCATGGCAAGACTCACCAGTGATGCCACGTAGATATTTGCGCCAAACATCCGCAACTGCACCGCTGCCATAAATGCCATGATAAGCCCGAGCAGAAAACTGATGAGCCCTACGATCGGCAAGGCATCGACTCCGATCCGCTGCATGGCCGTAAAGGTATCATCGATGCGAAGGTTTTTGGGTGTGCGCACAAGCGATCCCACTGCAAGGCACATCGATCCGACAAACCTCACCATCAAAACAAGATCGCTGCCGAGCTTTAGGATTGCCGCGCCAAAACGGGTAAGCGCTGTGTCGGCGTGCTGCGGTGGGAGTGGATGCGGATCGGTAATGGGAATTTCCTGAAAGAAACGGCTGTAGTATGCAGAGACGCCAGTTGCGGTGAATACCGCACCGATGCGGACGGCTGTTTTTTTGAGCTCAAGACCGACGAGCGTGCTCCAATCACTCTGTCGGAGTATGCCGCTGAAATCGACGGCGATGTGAGCGCAGTGCGGTTCTGAAATCCGGGGTACCAGATCATGGAGAAGAGCGGCTGCGGTGGAAGCGTCAATATCGCCATGGAGCCGCACAGTCATCATATGGTCGGCGGTTTTGACAAGTTCAGCAGAACAACGGCCGCATGCAATAGATGTTTGCATGGTCAATTCCCCATTCCGGAAAAATCCGAACGGCTCGGTGCAGGATAACTATACGTGAAGTATGCTTTCAGCGTCAAGACAAGATGGCGGTGCCCACACCACAGGCCATAGGGGGACTGAATAAAAAGCTGGCATACATGGTTATTTTTTATTATACTGCGCTTGGCGTGTAAGGGAAAAGGAGTGTATGGCAATGGACCCGGTCGTTGTTGTTGCGCGCATGCAGGCGCAGCCCGGTAAGGCTCCTCTTCTTGAGCAGGCTGCCTGTGCGCTTGTCGCGCCCAGTGTTGCCGAACCTGGCTGCATGACCTATGAGCTGTACCGGTGCCCTGAACGTGAAGGAGCGCTCATGTTCTTCGAGCGCTGGCGCAGTAGGGAGGCGCTCGAAAATCACCTGCGGCAGCCGCATCTCAAAGCCTTTATGGAAACAGCGTCCAAACTTCTGGAGGGGCAGATCTCGGTTTCAATATGGGAAAAAATTGACGGCGCATCCCATGTGCCGTCTTAACGGAACTCACCAGTCATGAATTCCATTAACAGAGGCATGGGCTATGGACAATCGGATCGTACAACCCTTTATTGACGCAACGGTCAAAGTACTGGGAACGATGGCCTTTGTCACGCCGCAGGTTATTGACATAACCACATGGGACAATGACCGTGCCGTAGGTGAGGTGGTCGGCATAATCGGGTTGTCGAACGCCGATGAAAAAATCCGCGGGTTCATGTCCGTCGGCTTCAGCGAGGCCAGTATTGTGCAGATCGTTTCCAATATGCTCGGCGAGGAGTTCCCTGGTATTTGCGAAGAGGTCAGAGAGGCGGTCGGTGAAATCGCCAACATGATTTCAGGACAGGTGCGGCAAAGCCTGTCTTCGCAGGGGATAAAACTGCAAGCATCGCTGCCCAGTGTGGTCTCGGGCAAGGATCTTATGATGGACGGCTCGATGAAGCGCCCCTCGATCATGATTCAATTTTCGGTTGAAAAAGGACCGTTTGAGGTAGGAATCTGCATTGACGGAATCGAGTAACCACGGGCGCATGAAGCGCCACCGTTCAGTGTAACACCCGCGATTCGGGTTGCTTAAAATATTTTACCATCGTTACCTGATTGCCCTTCTGATTGAACGAAAGCTCGTCCATCAAATAATTTACAATAAACAATCCCCGTTTTGTCGGCAACGACTGGACATCATCACGAAACGTGTTCATTATCGCGTGGTAGTCAAATCCTTTTCCCTCATCTTCAACCTGCATAGAAAACCGTTCATGGTCAAAAAAGAGCCGCACCATGATCTTTTTCGACTCATCGAGATCGTTGCCATGGATCAGTGCGTTCTGGAGCAGCTCATCAACACAAATTGATATATTGCTCAGCAGCGCTTCATCTTCAATCCCCCGCCACTGACATTCCCGGATAATATAGAGCGCTGCAGAGGGTATCAGGTGCGGATAATTGGGTATCTCCATTTCGGTTGTATTGCGGATACCTTCAAGGAGCCGGTGGGTACCAAGGGAAAACTCGCGAAGCCGCAACCCTCGTTTAACAACTTGTTCGATTTCCTTGATGGTGAACGGTTTGGTAATGAAATTAAACGCGCCCCGACTCAGGGCGGTAACCACGTTTTTAACTTCGCCGTGTCCTGAGATAACGGCAATAGGGATATTCGCATTGACCTGCCGCACGCGGTTGATGAGCTCAAACCCGTCCAGGTTGGGCATCATGAGATCGGTAATGATGAGATCGATCTTTCTGGTTTTGATCTTTTCCAGCGCCTCGACTCCGTCGGCAGCAGTAACAGGATTGACGCGCAGTTCGGCAAGAATTTCGGATAAGGTATGCAGGACGTCGCGATCGTCATCAACGATAAGCACATTGATCTGTTTCATAGACTCGCTCCTCACGCTGGGGGTTAAGCGTCTCCTGGATTTTCCTGCACTGCAACGGGTTATATTCCGTCAGCTGCCGTCTATTACCGATGCCAAAAAACACGTGCTCCTCAGAGGATGTTGTTCGGTGTATATAACGGTTTTGCATGGGGAGTCAAGAATATGTTTTGATTTCATAATCATCGCGGTTGCAGGCTTTGTTCTCTGCCGCATTTATCGAGACATCGAGAATTCTGACTGGCAGGACGTGGTTTTTTTGTATATTGTGAACAACAGAGGAGAATAAGGCTTGACTGTTAGAACACGGCAGGTATAGTAAAAGAAAATTGAATGAATGCAAGATAGTTATCCATCACGATGAGAACAACGTTGCTTGAAAAGATTAAAAAAGGAAAACTCGAAAAACTTCTTGCCTCAAAACGGCAGATCAATATGCCGAAAACCGAAAACATTCAAACGATTGAGGTAACCTGCCTCCCCGACGGCGGCATTGCCGAGGGAGACGAGTACATCCTTCAGGAAAAAGAGAAAAAACTCGAAGCGCTGCGCGCCCAGTACGGCGACATCGACGAAAGCCAGATTACCTGGGTCTTTGTAAAAAAGAAGGGTTCGCACCAATCCGCATGCGCTGATCGGGATCTCCGGCAGAGGGGACCGTAATCGGCCTCACGTGTCCTTGGGCGAGCGTGTTGCTCCGGGGAGCACCAACAGCTTTGATTTGTCGTGGGCAAACGATAATCCTTTGTGTCCGCGCCCAACTTCCTCGATGGAAAGGATTGAATAGATTGATAGATGAAGTGTTTTCACGCTAGCAAAACGTCGTTTCAGGTCTTCCTCTGCAGGATTGACGACAAGGGACTCTGAATCAAAAACAAAATCTGAAATCGCAACAAAACTAAGTCCGAGCGAAGAATCGGTGACCTTTTTTGCCTTCAAGGTGACGGCATGTCCGTCCTTGTGGTCGCGGAACGTAATAACAAAAATATTATCATGTTCGTTTTTTGCCATAAGAATCCGAGGTATAGTGAGTATTAGAATGGTGTAACTCTAAACTATTTTAGACGATTGCGCAAGGGCAAATCATGATGCAGAGCTCAAGGACGTAATATGAGGGAAGGTAAAGCGCAAGCCGTGAGGCGATGTATGCTTAACGCTTTACGCTCCATATATTCCCAGTCACCAATTACGAACCATGCTTCACATGACCCGATGCACGAACCCCAAACCATGCAGGCAACAAGTATATGTCACGAGATCTTATCGCGATTTTTATTGCGGTGTTTCTCCTTGCCTTCGGTATGAGTTTTGCCGCACCGCTTATTCCACTCCTATTGAAAGATCTGGGTGCTTCCCCCGGCAGTATCGGTCAGATTCAGACTGTTTATTTTATCTCGTTTACGCTCACGACTTCACTGCTCGGCAGGTGGATCAGTCATGCAGGCTGTAAGCGCCTGATCATTGCTGGACTCGGACTTTTCGGCGCAGCCGTGTTTGCTATGGCCTTTGCGCCTACTGCGTGGTGGTTTTATATCATCAGAATCATTCAGGGGATCGGTTCGGCGCTCTTATTTGCACCCACCGAGGCAGCAATCAATCTTCTGTCACCGCCCGATAAGCGCTCATCGAACATGGGCATCTACGGTCTTGTGTTCGGTGCTGGTTTTGCTGCAGGACCGGCACTGAGCACAGGTCTGTATGTCGTGAACAGAGCCGTACCGTTTTATATCGCAGCGTTGAGCTGCGCAGGCGCAATGGTTGTATTGCAGGCATGGTTCCACGAGCAGCCGGTACCGATTAAAAAGGCAGCCTGGGGGTTTTCAAAGCTGGTTTCCGTACTTAAAATACCGCTTGCCGCCGCAACCTGCTATGCCTTTGTCGAGATTGCGGTCGGCGCTTTTTTGTCCCTCTATCTTGATGCCTTCGGTATCCGTGGAGCACGGCTCGGTATGGTCTTCACGTTATTTGCGCTGGGCGGCATTATCTCGCCTTTTCCCGCAGGTTATGTTGCCGATAAACTCGGAAGGCGCCCGGTTCTGAAACTGTGCGGTGTGCTGTTGGTATGCGTCACTGCAGGTTTCATTGTTGCCCGGGAATACATTACCATCGCAGGGCTTGCCCTGTGTCTGGGTATGGTTGCCGGCATTCTCTATCCGGTGTCGCTCTCCTTGATCGCCGAGCTCGTGCCGCCTGAGCAGATGGGTGCAGCAAACGCATCGTTTAGCTTTTTCTACGGCATCGGCTCGATTGCAGGTCCTCTGGTCACCGGCTGGGTACTCGATCTTTCCTCCATTACCTCCCTGTTTTATCCAATCACCGCTGCAGCCTTAGCGTTTCTCATTATCACGCTTTTTGGCAGAGAGCCGTCGCGTCAATAATCGCGCCCCGTCAGGATGCGCAGAGAGGAGAGCGCCCAACACAACAGATGGTGTCTGGGTTGTTGCCCGTACTGAACCTATGAGCGCATGATGCCCGCTATCATCACGTGCCGGTCGCTGATCTCGCGGACGATAAAACTGTTAAGCCCTGCTGTTTGTAGTTGGTCGCGAATTTCAGAAGGCTCAAATGCAGCACACAGCGAATTGTAAAAATCACGCTGCAAAATCTCAGGTTCTTTGCTGCAGTATCGCTCTGTCAACCGTTGTGCCTCCGCAGGGCTTTCGGGCCGTTTCAAATCCACAACAAACACCGCTGCGCCGGGTGAGGCACAGCATGTGATCGTTTTCCAAAGCACTTGTGGATCAGACAGATGGTGCAGCAGGCTGTTACTGATGACTACATCGTACTGGGGCAGGGGCGGTACAATATCAGGGAGCATCCCCTTGATGAACAGCACCCGTCCCGCGAGGTCAGGTGTGCGTGCAAGCAGCCGACGCGCCTCGGCAAGCATGGCATCTGAGCCGTCAACGCCGTGAACAATGCATTGCGGGTATGCGCGGGCAAATCGAAACGTTATGTCACCGGGACCGCAGCCAAGGTCGATGACCGTACTGCCGGGCAGACGGTCGCCGAACACTTCCTGAAACAATTTAATAAACGCACTATGCGGCTCGTCAAAATCCGCAGCAGCATAGGCGCGTGCCTGTGCGCTCTCGGTCATCAATTCTTCTTCGGGAATGCGCTGCATCGTCGTGCTACAAAGCAGGCTGCTCGGGTGCTGCCCCGGTGCCGTGCGACAATGTGATTATGCCGTGTTCCTGCAGAAATGCCATCAGCAGTCTTGCGGTGGTACCGACGATCTTGAGACAGGCTCTGCCCTGCTCTGCCGTGTCAAAGGGGTGCTTTTTGAGTGCCCGGCAGCAGGTTGCGCCGAACTGCTCGGCAAATATTGCTTGAAACGCTGCACCAAGTTTATAGGCAGTGTCATGCGGAACGTCAGGTGCCGTACGGCCAGCCTGCAGCCCGATGACCAGCGTCGCGCCCGCAAGCGCACCGCACACACAGCCTGAGCGTCCGATACCGCCGCCGAACGGCGTTGCCATACGCACCAGCGATACGTCACAGGGGGGTGCAAGATACGGCTGAAATGTTAAAAAGATTGATTCTGCACAGTTGTAGCCTTGTCGGAAATAGTTTCCCGCGGTGGTGCGTGCCTGCATACAAAGCTCTTCGTTCATACGCTGAATCCTTTTCAGAGTGTATAAAGATAGCAGGGCGACATGCCGTCGCTCATGCCGGAGTGGTACCCTTACAGAAAAACGTCAATATCATTTACTCCGCTCGTGAGATGTTGCATAACCGCTGCCATCGGTATTTCGGCAGCACCTTGGCGATACGGATTTGCGCCGCGGGTAAACGGCAGTGACCTACCGTTGAGCATTACGTTCACCGGCCCGGTACCGCCGGTGCGCAGGTGATAGATAACCCGAAGCCGCTTACCATGAAGGCAGAGGCGCACGCTCATCCCGTCAAGCGAACGGGGCATGACCGGATCGAGCAGCAGCAAGTCGCGCTCCCACCGAAGCCCAAAAAAATTCTGTATCAGGAGCCTGACAAAAATGCCGGCCCCGCTTGAATACACACGCCAGCCGCCTTCAAAATCAATCTTGCCGTTCTTAACCCGGTCATACTGGGCAAAGGCTTCATACCGGTCGTTGAACACCGGGTCCGAGCTTGAATAGTAACAGTTTGCCTGACGCAGCGTTGCCTGTGGCACAACATCCCGGATTGCAATCGGGCATGCCTGACACAATGCTCTCAGCAAACCATCTGCGTCGCCGGAATGTGCTAGCGCTTCGGCATAGCGCAAGTGCGCATGCATGTACATCAATCCATTTTCACGGCCGAAAAAGGTTGTGCTCTCGGCACGCTGAAAATATTGTTGGCTGCCACCGCGGTAGGCAAGGGGCCGGTCAAAGAGGCGTGCACCGTCAGGACCGAGCAGGTGGTCATGGATAATGGATAGATGTTGTCGTGCCTGCGTGGGACTCAGCATATCGTTGATAATCGCATGCATCATAGGCAGGAGGCTGTAGGAAATGCCGGTTGCGGTATCGCGGGGATGCAAAAGATACTCAACCGTGCCGTCATCGTGGAAATACCCGAAACCGGCAATCACACCATCGACAATGAGCAGCCGCTGAAAATCATCAAGAATGCGGTCTGCTGCACTGTCAAGGCTGCGAGCGGTATCATCTCTGCCCGCTCGGCGCACTGCAGCGGCAAGCGTACGAAGGGTCTGGTAATGCAGCGTGACCGTCCATGAGCTGCACAGCCGCTCGCGCATCTCAGGTTTCACCGGCTGCAGTGAATCGTTCCAGTCACCGTTGCCGAATGCCGCAAGATGCGTACCCCGAATCACCCGCCGTGCCATAAGAGCAAGCGCCCGCTCGATATGATCCCAGATTGTTGCATGCTCGGCTTTGTCCCCACCCTCTGGATGGAAAAAAGGGACCCGCGCATCGAGCAGCCCGATGTCACCCGATGCAGTCAGATACTGCGCCAGCGCAAGGACCGGCCAAAACACGATATCGCCGTGGGAATCAGGAGGCCGAATGCCCCGTTCCCGCTCAAAGAACATAAACCACTGGGGCCAGTCGCCGTCAGGGTTGTGCTGGCCGAACACCCGTAGCAGGATGTCGCGTACTGCATCATACCTGCCGAGTGCAAGCATCATCTCCACCGGTCCCTGCGATACATCGCGGGTACCCCAGCCACCTCCCGAATACTGCTCGAGACCGCGCGGCGACAGATAATGAATCAGCGCATCGGCAACAAACCACGGCATAATCTCGCCAAGACGGCTAATAAAATTAGCTTCAGAACATGTTGGCACGGTTACGGAAAGCTGTGCCGTTATATCGCGCCAAAATTGTTGTGGATCTGCTTTCACGCTCAGAGCAGATTCCGGGACAAGGCAGCCCCGCAGCTCAAGTCCAAACGAGGATGACGCTTTGCCGAGCAGACACAAAAACGGCTGTTGTCGGCTTTTGTTGTCTGAAAACAGAAATGCATCATCAAAAACCCCTTCAAACACCGTACCCGGCGCAGGACTGATGCGAAACCCGCCTTCGGGGAAGCGCCATCCCACATCACAGTCCGGTACGGTATGCACAAAAATACCGTTCTCATCCTGTGTGAGACGAAGACGGACAGGAGTGCTGCCGTCATCGCCGCCGAGCGCAACGTGCAATACGGCAAGAAATTTGACCGGTGCGCCTTCGAGGATCTGCGCCGACAGCAACAGAACATGCCGATCCGTAGGGGCTGTGCTCACAACCTCGATAAGCCCGGCAGCATGTCGGTACAGCCAGCGACACTGGTCGGGTGCCATGGCATATGCCGAAGGCATATCGAGAAGTTGCCACGTACCGTCAAGCTCGACAAACAATCGAAGCCCGTTGCTCCGAAACAACCCAAGGTAGGTGTGGGTGGTTGAGAGGAACCTGTTAATGTTCACATGCCCCTGCGTCACCATTGAGTGGAACACACCGTTCATCCATACCGTTGATGTCAGCGCTGCCTCATCCGGAACAAGGGCTGAGCCGCTTCGTATAATATGGCCGTGCGGCCGCAGCACGCGGCGTTCTTTTTCCCGGAGAACAACGTGGACAGCATCACCGGTAAAAAACGAAAGGAGCGTGCCCCTGTCGCGTTCTTCATGCCGCCAGTCTCCGGGGAAATGCCGGGAAAGTTCTGCCTCGGTCAAATCATACACTGCAAGGTGCGGTGCTGTGGTAAAGAGCGATCCGCATACACTCGTTCCGAAAAACGTACCGGCCTCCTGCGGTGGTGCCGCTTCAGGCAGCGACCGCGCCTTATCAACAACGACAAGGTCGCCAGCTGTTGTCGGTTCCGGATGGGTTGGTTCGAACCACCCGAAAAACCCTTTACCGACTGATGCACCGGGTGGCAGGGTAACCGGCATATCCTGCACCGCTACCATTGAGTGTTCATGTTGTTTGCGCACACCCGGCAATCCCTGCGCAAGACCTTCGGGCACCGTGCCCGCGCGCCGTGCAAGCCCGTATACGTGAAGCGCATCTGTTGCATACTTGGTAGCGGTGCCGAGGCTGCCAATCACCAGCCATGGATATTTGCCGGACATTGACAGGTTCTGTCGCGAAGCAATCACAACACCGGCACGCGCATGGTTGAGCGGTGTATGGTCGATATAGTGACTGACATAATACTCGTTGAGCCGAACCGCCCAGTAATGGGCAATACCGACATCCTGCACATACAGAAGGTCAAACGTTTCGGCTGAGCTCCCGGTATTGGTGATGGTGACATGCCAAAACCATGCAGAAACAGAATTCGAAAGCCGCAGCGCGACGGCAATGTGCAGCCCATCCCATGTCATGCGGCTATCCATCCCGTGGTCGGCAAACGTGATCGCTGCATTGTTCTGCGGCCCGAGCAAAGGCAAAATCTTGACCGGCGTGTTGTGGCGACGCAGATAGATGTTTGCAGGACCGCCCTCGGTTTCGGTACCGAGAAAAAGGTTGATGAGGATGTCGCCGCAATCGATACGCTTGATCGAGCCGTTGCTGTTGAGCTGCATCCGCAAACCCGAAGGATTCTCATAACAGACGGGAAACGGGTGGAGATGGGACATACAAAACCTCTCTGCAGAAGGTTTTTGCTACGCAACCGTACCGATGGTGCACTATAGGGAAAAAAGGGACAAAGTGTCAAGCAGAACCGCCGACCGCCACGGTATTTAAGTTTTTCCGGTGACCTGCCGAAATGCGCCACAAACATACATCATCGGAGCTATGCAGATGTCCTTTCCAAATGATTTTATCTGGGGTGCAGCAACCTCGGCATATCAAATTGAAGGCGAGGAAGGTCGGGGACCGTCGATCTGGGACGAGTTTTGCAAGGTCGCAGGAGTTGCCAGCGTCGGCCGCGCCTGTGATCATTACAACCGCTTTGCAGAGGACATCCGCCTGATGCGCGATATTGGGCTTCGGGCATACCGCTTTTCAGTTTCTTGGCCGCGGGTCCTGCCCAACGGCAGAGGAACGGTCAACCGCACCGGACTTGACTTTTATGATCGCCTTGTAGATGAACTGCTTGCAGCAGGCATTGTGCCGTGGGTTACGCTGTTTCACTGGGACTATCCGCTGGCGCTCCACCGCTGCGGCGGCTGGTATAATCGCGACAGTGCTGCATGGTTTGCCGATTATGTTGCCCTTGTCGTTGACATGCTCTCAGACCGCGTTTCGTTCTGGTTTACCCTGAATGAGCCTAATGTCTATGTTGCATGTGGTTACCGGCAGGGTATTCACGCACCGGGCGAACGCCTCTCCGCGGACCACGCGTTTACCATCTGCCATAATCTTCTGCGCGGCAACGGCATGGCGGTTCAGGCGATCCGCGATAGGGCAAAGATGCAGCCATGGATCGGGTATGCACTTGCGCCAAACCCGGTGCCGCTGCCCGCAACTGACACACCGGAAGATCGTGAAGCTGCTCGCCGCATGCTGTTTACACACGAGGAACACGATTTTATGAGCTGTACCTGGTGGACAGATCCCGTGGCATGGGGAAGATATCCCGAAGAGGGGGTTCGGAAGGGTGCCGCCCGAATACCGGATATCAACGCCCATGACATGGCGCTTATCGCACAACCCATTGACTTTATCGGTTTGAACATCTATTTCGGCGTCCCGTGCTGTTTGGCTGATGACGGCACGGTACGGACACTCCCCCTCTCGGATGCGCATCGCCGCACGGGGTTTGGATGGCCGGTGACTCCTGCCTGTGTGTACTGGGGAGTTCGGTTTTTTGTCGAGCGGTACGGGCTTCCTGTTGTTATCTCGGAAAACGGTGCAGCGTATCCTGATACTGTCAGCGATGACGGCACGGTGCATGACTCCGAGCGTATCGAATATCTCAAGGAGCATCTTCAATGGTTGCACAGGGCATGTGAAGAACGGCTGCCGGTGCGTGGCTATTTTCTCTGGTCACTCCTTGATAATTTTGAATGGGCTGCCGGCTATACCCAACGCTTTGGTATTGTGTACGTTGATTTCCACACCCGGCACCGCACGCCCAAAGATTCTGCATGGTGGTACCGAGAGGTGATAACATCATCAGGCACCTGCCTTTAGCCTCCTGTGTGTTACAAAATCATGATCATGCCCTGCATTCTTTTTTAAAATCGTCTTTTTTTTTATCCTGCAGTGTGCTAAACAAAAACAGCAATTCGGAAAAGCGGCACCATGATAAACCACTGGAGGCTTCTGACCATGAAAACGCACCGACTCGGCTATGTACGTTTTGTACTTTTGTTGCTTGTGTTTGTCACACTGGCAACGGCGCAACCCGCTGCAGGAGAGAATGAGGAAAACTTCCTTGAGGATCCGTTCAGCACCGCGTCCGAGTTGCAGGTCAGCATAGCAGATCCGCTTGAACAGTTTAACCGCTGGATGTTCACCTTTAACGACAAACTCTATTTCTATGTCATCAAACCCGCAGCGCAGGGCTACCGATTCGTTGTTCCCGAAGGTATCCGCAGGGGCATCAGACGCATGTTCATCAATCTTGCAACACCGATCCGGATGATCAATTGCCTACTCCAGGGAAAACCCGTTGACGCTGGTGTGGAACTTATGCGGGGCGTTATTAATTCCACCGGCGGATTCCTGGGATTTTTCGATCCTGCTGCAACGTGCTGGAACCTGACGATCCGCGACGAAGACACTGGCCAGACATTCGGCGTGTATCGGCTTGGGCACGGTATCTATATTGTATGGCCGTTTTTTGGTCCCTCAAGCATCCGGGATACGATCGGCATGGCAGGCGACTTCTTGCTCGATCCGCTGACGTTTGCGCATATGCCGCTCTGGGCACGGGGCGCTCTCCGTTCATTCCAGTCGATTAATACAACCTCTCTGAAAATCGGCGAGTATGAGGACTTCAAAGCAGGCGCGCTTGACCCCTATATCTCGATGAGAAACGCTTACATCCAATACCGCGAGAGTCAAGTGAAAAAATAAACCTCGTTCGCCTTGAACCGATGCGCGGTTCACCTGTCCTGCGGTAACTCCTCAATAATACCGCCACCGAGCACACACCCTGATGCCGGATCGTAGAAAACGATCGACTGCCCCGGTGTTATAGACATCTGGGGAGCATCAAATCGAACGTTCACCTGTGTCGTCTCATGCGGCACAACCCATGCCATGGCAGCTTGATGCAAAGAGCGGATCTTTGCCAAAACTCTGAGCGGAGTGTGGGGCACGCTGCCATCTATCCATACGACCTCCCCTGCGGTACACTCTTTTCGGTACAGATCCTTTTTTGATCCTACAATAACAGCATTACGACCAGGGTCGAGCGCAACAACATATAACGGCTCGCCTGCGGCAATACCGATGCCGCGGCGCTGTCCGACGGTGTAATGGATAATGCCGCGATGCGTCCCGAGAACCTCTCCCGCGCAATTCACAATCGGGCCTGGCAATGCGCTGCCGGGTGCATGCTGCGCAACAAACGCCCCATAATCCATCCCGCTCAAGAAACAAATATCCTGCGATTCCCGATCGTACAAAACCGGAAGCGCCATGCTGCGGGCATACTGTTTTACCTGTTCCTTGGTCATCATGCCAAGCGGCAGGATGATGCGTGCAAGCCGGACATGGTCGAGCCGATAGAGAAAGTAGGACTGGTCTTTCCGGGAATCGATGCCCGGCACAAGGCGAAACGTGTTGCGCTTTCCGTCGCGCTCTATCCGCGCATAATGACCGGTTGCGAACAGCGCGGCGCCACAGCGCTCGGCATAATCGCGCAAAAAGCCAAACTTCACCGCATCGTTGCACCTGACACACGGGTTTGGTGTTTTTCCGCAGCGATATGCCGCGCAAAACGGTGCAATTACCCGCTGGTGAAACAGCTCGTGACAATCAACGGTAATATGATCGATTCCGAGCGAACGGGCAATGTACGCGGCACGCGCTGCAGCATGGTGCAATGCGGGGACCGCGATCATGGTTATGCCGATAACCCGATAGCCCTGCTCTTTCAAAAGCGCCGCGGCCACAGAAGAATCAACACCGCCACTCATGGCAATGGCAACCATCATAGGGGGCACCCTCATCTCATCCGACCCGGCTCCTGCTGGTGCGCGCTGACATTTGCTTCCAGCATACTGCCTGAGCGATACCCGCCAAGGTCAAGCGTAATATAGATATAGCCGAGCCGCTGCAACCCGGTAACTGTATCGTGCCGCACCGTCGGCGCAGCGAGTCGGGGAATATCATCCTCAGGAACTTCAATGCGGGCAAGCATGCCGTAATGCCTGACGCGCACTTGAGAAAAACCATAACCGATAAGAAACTCCTCCGCTGCAGCTACGCGCGCAAGCGCATCGTGTGTGAGCGGCGTTCCGTACGGGATGCGCGTGGCAAGACATGCTTGTGGCGGGCGGTTCCAGATTTCGATGCCGCGGCGCCGGGCAAGCTCACGGATTTCCTTTTTGGTAAATCCGATCTCCTGCAGCGGGCTTCGCACCCCGCATTCCCGCACTGCCTTTATTCCCGGCCGGTCCTCATGCAGGTCATCGGCGTTTGCACCGTCCATAACCTCAGTAATACCATGTGCTTGGGCGCATGCCCTGATTTCCGTCATCACCAACTTCTTGCACCAGTAGCAGCGCTCTCGGGTGTTCTGGCATATCCGCGGATCGGCAAGCGGATCGAGGGAGAGAAGGGTGTGGGGCACCCCAAGACGGTTTGCCGTTGCCGTTGCAGCGATAATATCGCGCTCTGGCAGCAGAGGCGAGGCAACGGTAATCGCCAACATACGGTTACCCAGCACCTCGTGCGCCACATGAACAAGTAAGGTGCTGTCAATCCCGCCTGAGTATGCAACACAGGCGCTGCCGAGCGATGCGATATATTCCTGCAGCATTCGCTCCTTTGTTGTTTCAGGCATCATGAGTGTTTTGTTTGCAAAAAATATTCTGTGGTGATAGAGTAAAAAAGACGTAGAGCCGAATAACCGGCTCAGGAAAGGCACACGCCACCATGGCAGACGACATTGTGATCGCACCATCCCTTGTCATCGATAAAATCCTCATCATCGATGACGACCCTTTTGTTCGCGACATCATCCTGAAATGCTTGCAGGCAGAAGGGTATGTCTGCACAACGGCGCCAAGCGCCGAGGCTGCACTCGAGCTGCTGTCGCAGGAAGATTTTTCGCTTATTATATCAGATATCATGATGCCGGGCAAATCAGGCATCGAGCTGCTCAGCATCGTGCGCGAGCGCTACCCCGACACCGCTGTTATCATGGTAACGGCGGTCGACGATCGTGCGACTGCCGTTAAGGCGCTGCATCTTGGAGCATACGGCTATGTGATCAAACCGTTTGATCTAAACGAAATCGTTATCAGTGTGGTCAATGCACTCGAACGGCGGCGACTGTCCCTTACCAGCAAAGAATACGAGGTGCGGCTTGAGCACGAGGTAAAAGAACGAACCGAAGCGATCCGGCACCGCGAGGAGGAAATCTGCCTGCGGCTCACCGCCGCATGCGAATACCGTGATATTGAAACCGGCACCCATAACCGCAGAATCGGCCTGTATGCATTTATGATTGCCGATCATCTCGGATGGGGCAGCCAGATCATGGATGAAATCAGAATCGCCGCATGCATGCACGATATCGGCAAAATCGGCGTGCCTGACAACATCCTGCTCAAAACCAGCTCCCTGACCGACGAGGAATTCGAAATCATTAAAACCCATACCACGATCGGCGCAAAAATTCTCAGCGGTTCTGAAATTTCACTGTTGCAGATGGCTCATGACATCGCACTCTCGCACCATGAAAAATGGGACGGAACCGGTTACCCTGAAGGTCGCGCAGGCGAAGCCATCCCGCCGCCGGCGCGAATTGTCTCCATCCTTGATGTATATGATGCGCTGGTGCACAAACGGGTGTACCGGCCGGCTATTCCTGAAGACATCGCGCTGAAGATGATGGAAAAGGATAAAGGAACCCATTTTGATCCTCACATATTCGATGCATTTATCGCCGTGCTCCCAAAAATCCGGCAGATACGCATTCAGTTTCGCGACGAAGAGTGAACGGCCGGTATCTGCTGCTCACATAAGACACTCACAATTACCCGATGCTACACGAGAGAGCGTATGAGGAACGTGCATCATTTTGCGTGTGTGCATAAACAAGAAATACCCGAACTGTGCATCGCAGCGACACTCTATCAGCACGAAGTAACCGGTGCAGAGTTGTTGTCAATTCGCTCCCATGATCCTAACAAGGTGTTCTGTATCACCTTCACCACGCCCACCTATGACGCAACCGGTGTTTCCCATATTCTTGAGCATGCAGTATTGTGCGGCTCGCGAAAATATCCGGTCAAAGAGCCGTTTGTCGAATTGCTCAAAGGGTCGCTCCACACCTTTTTGAACGCTTGCACCTATCCGGACAGAACCTGCTATCCGGTTGCAAGCCAAAACATCCGCGATTTTTATAATCTCATTGACGTATACTGTGATGCGGTTTTCTATCCGCTCCTCAAGCCCGTGGTCTTTCGACAGGAAGGATGGCACTATGTGCCGTCTGAAGACACCGTTGCCTATCAGGGGATTGTGTTCAACGAGATGAAGGGCGCCTATTCCTCCCCTGAAAGCCTGCTTGCACAGGCATGTCAGGCATCGCTTTTCCCGGACACCTTCTATCGTTTTGATGCAGGTGGTGATCCGGAACATATCCCTTCCCTGACCTATGAGCAGTTTGTCAATTTCCACCGTACCTATTACCATCCTTCCAACTGTAAAATTTTCTTTTACGGTGACGATGACGAACATGAACGGCTCAGGTTCATGGAAGGCTGGTTGCAAGGGTTTGAACGCCGCGACATTGCCGTGGCGATTCCCCGGCAGCCGCTCCTCAACAGGCCACAAAAAGTGGTTCGGCCGTTTGCTGCTGGTGCTGTCCATGAAACAACGCCGAAGGGCATGGCTGCGATAAACTGGCTGCTGCCGCTTGCTAAAAATCCGGATACTGCGCTTGCCTGGAGCGTGCTGGAGCATATGCTGCTCGGCATGCCTGCTTCTCCGCTCAGGAAAGCCCTGCTTGAGTCAGGGATTGGCGAAGGGCTTACCGGTGTCGGACTTGACCTTGACCTTGCGCAGATGTACTTTTCAACCGGCCTAAAAGGCGTTCCTGTCGAGCGGATCGATGAGGTCGAGCCTCTTGTCATAGAGACCCTTGCTGAAATCGTGCGTACCGGGATCGATCCCCGAACCCGCGCAGCCAGTTGTAACACCATCGAATTTCGGCTTCGCGAAAACAACAGCGGTAGGTATCCGCGAGGTTTGATCCTGTTGCTTCGCGGACTCACCACATGGATTTACGGCGGTAATCCCTGCGACATGATCGCATTTGCTGCACCGCTTGAGCGCCTCTACCGCAGCATCGATACCACACCACGACTTTTTGAACAGATGATCGAGGAAACGCTGCTCGCTAACCGCCACCGCACGACCGTACAACTGCTCCCTGATCCCGCACATGCCAGCAATCAGGAACGCCGTGAGCGCGAATATCTGAAAACCCTTTGGACACAACTTGCCCCTGCTGAACGCGATGCGATCAGCGCAACAGCCCGTGAGGTCTCGCAGTGGCAAAACATGCCCGACCCGCCTGAGGCGCTTGCTGCTCTCCCCCGGCTGACCAGCGCAGATCTTGACCGTACCAACACAGTTATTCCGTGCGCGTGTCAAGAATACAAAGGTGTCCGCATTCTCCTTCATGATATTTTCACCAGCGGCATCTGTTATATCGATATCGGTCTTGATCTTCATCTGTTGCCTGCAGACCAGCTTTCTTGTGTCCCTGTGCTTGGCAGGGCACTTTTGGAAACCGGAACCGCCCGAGAAGATTTTGTATCCCTCTCCCAACATATCGGTGAGACGAGCGGAGGGATCAAAACCTGCACCTTTACCTCTGCCGTCAATGGGCAGCAGCAGGGCACTGCATGGCTCTTTTTGCGTGCAAAGGCTATGGAACGGCAGGTGCCAGAGGTGCTCGAGATCCTTACCGATATCCTATTAAGCGCACGGCTTGACCACCGCGAGCGCATCCGGCTAATCCTTTGCGAAGAAAAGGCTGCGCGGGAACAACTGCTGATCCCCCAAGGGCATCAGGTTATCGGCAGCCGGCTGCGTGCGCGTTTTCATGAAGCCGACTGGGCAGACGAAAAGATGAACGGTTGTAGCTATCTTCTGTTTCTGCGCAGCCATGAGCAGCGTGAGCCCATCATCTGTGATATGCTCGAAACCATGCGGGAAGCTCTCATTACCCGACGGGGGATGGTCGCTAATGTCACTACCGATGCCGCGTCATGGCGCAGGATCGAACAGCATATATACGCGTTTATCGAACAGATGCCCGATAAGGATACGGTGCCGCTTGTCTGGTCTGTGCAGGACGATCTGCCAGACGCGCTATGCGTCCCATCCCGGGTCAACTTTGTCGGGAAGGCGATGAATTTGTACGAACTCGGGTATTCGTATCATGGATCAATTCAGGTGATGACACATCTTGTGCGTACCAACTGGCTCTGGGACAAAATTAGAGTTCAAGGAGGCGCGTACGGAGCGTTCTGCACCTTTGACCGCATGTCGGGTACGCTCCTGCTGGTTTCCTACCGCGACCCGCACTTGCTTGAAACCCTTGCCGTATTTGACCGTACTGCCGATTTTCTGCGGACTACAGCACTGGATACCAAACAAATAGAGCGTAGTATCATCGGCACGATCGGCGACATTGACCAACCGCTGCTGCCCGATGCGCAGGGACTGCTGAGCTTGCAGCGCTTTCTCAACGGCAATACTGATGAGCTCCGGCAAAAAATGCGCGATGAGATTTTGGCTACCAGTCCTGATGATCTCAGATCCCTTGCCACAGTACTTGATAAGTTACGCGATCGCGGCTCGATTGCAGTGCTCGGCTCTCCTGAAAAACTGCAGGAAGCAAAACGAGCACTCAACACGACCTTGCGGGAATGTACACTGCTGTAGATATCGGACGACAGCCGCCATGCTTATGAACCAAGACAAGCGGGTTTCTGTGCGACGCTGCGCTTCCTATAGCCCTGACGCTGTCCGCGCTGCGGTTGCTGCTCTTGCCGACGACCTTATCGGCGGTTGGCGCTCCATCGTTCCCCCCGGAGCACGCGTACTCCTCAAACCAAATCTGCTGAAAGCTGCGACACCAGAACAGGTCGTGTGCCCACATCCTGAAGTGGTCAGAGCGATCGCTCAGGCCTGCATCGATGCAGGGGCTTCCAGCGTTCGTATCGGCGACTCTCCGGGGATAGGAAGCACACGCCGTGTTGCTGAAAAAAGCGGCATTGCCCAGGTGGCACGTGACCTTGGCATCGAAGTTGTCGAATTCGATGAGACGGCCACCATTACACCGCCGCAGGGATTTTGGCACCGATCGTTTACCATCGCGGCAGAGGTGCTTCGGGCCGACGTGATTATCAACATCGCAAAGTGTAAAACCCATGCTATTATGGGGCTCACCTTGTCGGTCAAAAACCTGTATGGCGTGTTTGTCGGCAAGCAAAAAGCACGATGGCATTTTCAGTGCGGCCGTGATTATGCCCACTTTGCCAGACTGCTGGTCGAGCTTGCCTATACGATCAATCCTGCATTTTCCGTAGTCGACGCAGTTATCGGCATGGAGGGCAATGGCCCGGGTAACGGTACGCCGCGGCACCTTGGGTTCCTTGCCGCCTCGCGCGATATGGTGAGCCTTGACCAGGTCGTTGCCGATATCCTCGGGTTCACGCCCGAGAAAGTACCGACCCTTGCTGCTGCTCAGTCAATGGGATTTGATATCAGCCCTGAGCATATCACCATTATCGGCGATAACCCTAAATCCCTTGCCGTGCAGAATCTGCGGCCTGCTGCTCGGATGCATGTCCAAGGCCCGCTGCCGATCAGAATGCTGGCAGTGCTCCTTGATCGTTTCATGACAACACAGCCGACCATTGATCCGCACACGTGTTCTGGATGCGGTATGTGCGCACAGATCTGTCCGGCCGGGGCACTTGCATCGATAGGCACCGGTGTCCCACCCCGTCTTGTCCGCCGTTCATGTATTCGATGCTTTTGCTGCCAGGAAATTTGCCCACAGGGAGCAATAACCGCCCGTGACCCTCTCGGCGTGCGCCTGCTCAAGCATCTGCGCCTGGAATAGCGATATCGCAAACATCTGCCGCATATGTTCTCCATGTTATAAGGTCATCAACATTCCAGTATCATAGATCGAAAATACGAAAACCTCTCCCCGGTCCCCTCTAGACGTATTTCACCGTAGTAAGGTCTGTGCCGGGTTGTTCGGATCACTATTTTTTTGTTGACAAAACCATATTTGTTATCTAAATAGGATAAACATATAAACATATTAATGGCTATACATTCTAACCATAATAATGGCAAATCGAAAACAGAAACAACCGGGCACACAGCCCCTTTTGCCTGAAAGTGAGCTGCAACGTCCGGAGGTACGAAAACCCGGCAGACCGCGGAAAACGCCCGAAGAATGTGACAAGAAATTCACCTTACAGCTGCCGCGTGATGTCCACCGGGCGCTCAAGGTCAAGTCCGCAGAGCTTGACATGCCTATGGCTGCCATGATCATCGATGCGATTCGTAAGGTGTACAACATTTAACCAGGCCGTCAGAACCATATCGATGGAGAAAGGATATGACCATGACAATCCAGTTTAACGAGCACCGTGCATCAATCAAGGTTATAGGCGTAGGTGGGGCTGGGTGTAATGCGGTGAACACGATGATAGCGGCGGGGTTAGGGAGTGTTGATTTTATAGTTTTCAACACTGACCGGCAGGCGTTGGAGCAGAGCAGTGCGCCGATACGGGTGCAGCTTGGGGCAGAGGTGACGCGTGGGCTTGGAGCTGGGGCGAATCCTGAGGTTGGGCGGCAGGCGGCGCTGGAGGATCGGGGACGGATCGAGGAGCTGATACACGGAGCGGACATGGTGTTT
>JAOAHH010000067.1 GCA_026415325.1 Thermodesulfobacteriota bacterium
ATCGATGTCGGGGTCATGGAGTAACGATACAGTGTCTTTGGTAAGGACACCGTCGGGAAGGGTGACGCCACGATTACGTTGGATGTCGATATCTGCGACGCGCTTGAGTTCAATAGGAACACCAATCCGTTGACGGATTAAGGAAGCGTTTTTTGTCAGTATTTTTACAACGCCAGTTCCAACGGTTCCAAAGCCGATAAGCCCGACCGAAATTTTGCGCTTCATAAGTACCTCGTGATGTTAAACATAAACCACACATAGCGTATCATGAGAGAAATTGTCAAGAAACATACTTATGTTGGAACTTGTTTGAGAATATCTGGTACATGCCAATACATACAGTAAAACGTAAAAGGATTAGGCAGATTTACCAGTAACAACACTTCTTATTATAAATGACATACCTCGGTTTTGAGCACAGGCGGCAACGAAATTTCTAGCAAACGCAGGATTTGAGGCAAAATGGAGATGAGGATAGCCGGCAAGAACAGCACCAAGTACATAGCCTTCATGATACGATTCACATTCGGTGCGGCGCCGTACGTGTAATGTTCGTGTAACGGAATTCGGCATGGGATCAATATCTGAATAGTGAAATTCGTGGCCTCGAACCGATGCATGTGGCGGCAAAAACGGGCAACCTGGCAGAGCCCGTACCGTTACGTAGCCAAATCGCTGCAGTCTTGATCGCATCCGGGCAGTTGTAGGGAAAAAGCCGGCCATTGCATGGCGTTTCCCGTTGTAATCGACAATTGCTCTGAGAAGGTAGAGGAAACCACCGCACTCGGCATACACCGGTTTGCCGCTTTCACAAAAAGCACGTATATGCCTGCGCATTTTTTGGTTTGCACTGAGTTGCGCTGCATACAGTTCTGGATAGCCTCCCGGCAGATACAGCCCATGCAGGCTTTCTGGCAGCTTGGCGTCATGGAGCGGGCTGAAAAAAACAATCTTTCCACCGAAGCGTTCAAGGAGCTCGATATTGTCCTGATAGCAAAAGCAGAAGGCCTCATCGCGGGCAACGCCGATGCGGACATTGATACTATTTGGGTTGCAGGTTTTTGGTTTTTGTTTTTGTGAAACGGATTGACGCAGTTTAAAGGGAGCATTGCGTGTTATCTTTGAAAGAGCAACGGTTTGCTCAACATCAGTTGCACACCGTTCCACAGCACCAATCAGATCAGGCTGTTCTCCAGCCATGACAAGACCTAGATGACGGTGCGGTACGTGCCAATGTTCAGCTCTTGGAATGTATCCGAGCACAGGGATCCCTGTTGTTTTGACAACCGCAGCCCGCAGCGTTTCGTAATGACGTTTGCTAGAGACCTTGTTGAAGAGTATCCCGGCAATTTTTAGTTCAAGATCGTATTGTTGCAACCCTAAAGCGAGCGCCCCAGCCGTTTGTGAAAGGGAGCTTCCGTCGATAATTAAAATCACCGGAAGATCAAGCAGCCGAGCAATTTGTGCGGTTGACCCTTTTGATGTGTTCCCGTATCCGTCAAAAAGTCCCATCACCCCTTCGACGATTACAATATCAGCATTACGGGATTCCCGATAAAACAGATTCCGACAATATGTAGGTGAGGTTATCCGTTCATCAAGGTTTCGTGACAGTCTGCCGGTTACTGCAGCATGGTACCCGGGGTCGATAAAGTCAGGGCCGACCTTGAAACATTGCACCGAATAGCCTTGCAGCATCAATGCACGGGCTAACGCAAGGGTTATCATTGTTTTGCCGACCCCGCTGCGTTCGCCGGCAATGACAAATCCTCTGCGGTCACTCATTGATGATGTTGCCATAGTGGGTACACTATACCGAAGCCGTGGTGAGGTTGCAACGGTTTAACTATCTTGGCGGAGCGGATAACGTGATGCCGGTGCGGTTTCCGGTTCTCTTGCACTCAAACCTCCTGATCATCTTCGGCAATTGTTGGCTGAGATGTCGGATGCGCTTTTTAAGGTGTGATGGCGCTTTCAGTTCAATATAATGCAGCAGACTCAATCCCTCGTTTAGAAGCTCGGTGTTTTGGAGGATCGAAAAAACGGGGTCAAAACCGGAATAAGAGGCTGCACGGATAAGAAAGTCTTTGCAGCGGTGTGCAAGCTGGACATCGCTTGCCAGTATGGCGCGGATGTCAGCTTCATATCCATAATACAAAGTAACAAGATCGACACCCTCTTGGTCATACATCATGAAGGCATTTCTGATACAGCGCAATGAGGCGCAGATTTCACGCGTCCCATTGCCGTCAAGCAATTCTTCTGCAACGCAGCGTGTGCCGGTATCATAACCAGCAGGCCGGAGATTGATAGTGCGTTCGATGATGCCGCCGCAGGGCACAATTATTCCGGATATCGTAGCAGGAAGGTATCCCGCTGCTTTTGCCTGCAGTGTATATTCACCTGCCGGCAGGAGCAAGGAGTAATACCCGGAGCTGCTTATACAGGAGAGACCGAGATTGCAGGTAATCACGACACCGTCTACAGGCATTCCGCTTTCTTCGGAAACAACCGACCCGAAGAGCATACCGATGCCTGACGTTGCTGCAGAAAACAGACCGCTTTCAGTTCCTGCGATTATGGTTGCAGAATTGTCTAATGAAAAAGATGCCCTGGAGCTCTGTTTTACGTATGGGAAGGTTTTTGGCATTAAAGAAATGCACCGAAGTGCATAGTCAGAAAGACCGATTTGTGTCCAATAAGCGCCTGCATCGACGCTTGCATACACACCCCCAAGAGGTATATCAGTTTGTAATGCAGTATCATACAATCCGACATAAACGCGGTTGGGATCTGAATCGGCAGTGACAATATCAACAACACTGCAGGGCATCGGCAAACCGTTTGTGATCGGCATCCATGTTGCACCGCAATCGCTGCTTTTATAGATTCCTGCCCAGCTGCTGCCGCTGTCGCCGCATGCAGCATAAACTGTACATGCGTTGGCCGGAGATACAGCAAGGGCATTAATGACGACGTTCTGCAACGATCCCATTGACCAGTGCCACCCGCCGTCGTTGCTGACATATACCGCACCGGGCCTTCCCGGAGCGTAAAACCATCCGGTCCCTGCAAACAGAGTTGACGGGTTTCCCACGTGCGCGGCAATGGTGTTGACAGGCGCCGGTGTTTCAAGGACGGTTGCGCAGCGGGCATTTGCAAACGATGTATTGTTATCCGAAATTCTCACAACACAACCGCGGGTACCGGTATCATATCCGACGGCAGCAAAGAGAGTATGTGGACGGTGTGGGGAGACTTGCAGAGCAGTAATATCATGGGAATCATGAACATCGGGAATGCGCAGATACGTCCATGTCGAGCCGTTATCGGTGCTTTTACCTACCATGTTATCAAAACCTGCGTAGAGAATAACATCGTTCTCAGGATGGAAGGCAACTGCGTACGCAGCCCGATCGTTGATAAGAGACCATGAACCCTCCGCTTGTTTTATAAAAATACCGGCAAGTGTTGCGCAGATGATACGATCGGGCTTGTGAGGTGCTATTGCCGTTGCATACACGGTGTTGGCACGGATGCCGCGCTCGGAAGGTTTCCACGAAATGCCGTAGTCAGATGTCATGTATACCCCACGGTTAACGCTTCCGCCATAGGCATATGCAGCGTTCTCAGGATGCGCCTGCATGCATAAAAACAGCGGCGCAGGGGCAGGATCACCCCAGGTAATGCCGTGATCGGTGCTTGTGCGGATACCGTCGGACGATGAAGCATAAATCGTCACGGGAAGTGAGCGCGTAGCACAGAGCGCATTGGTTACGATATCGGGGAAAGAAAAAGCCCAATGCCATTCAGTTGCCTGACCAGCGCATGTTGTCGTATGTGCAACGCCCGTACGGCCGCAAACCAGGGCCGTTTGCTTTGTATCTTGAAGAACAAGAATTTCATCAAGACAACCAAACCACTGTCTGCTGCCGTCAGGAAGGGAGGCATTATTCTGGGCTACCCATGTCACACCAGCATCATCAGACCGATAGACTATACCGGTGCAACGTAAAGGTTCTGACCATGGCGCAGAAACGGCAAATATCTGATTTTCTCTCAGCGGGTTGATCGAGACATCAAGTACGTCATGCGGCACATGCAGCACACACTCCCAGTGTATGCCGCGATCCTGTGTTCGGTAGAGTGCACCGAACATTTCAGCGCCACCAA
Organism: Thermodesulfobacteriota bacterium; assembly: GCA_026415325.1. Classification (GTDB taxonomy): domain Bacteria; phylum Desulfobacterota; class WTBG01; order CAIYCZ01; family CAIRTM01; genus JAOAHH01. The sequence continues at coordinate 4,174 of JAOAHH010000067.1, forward strand.
TTCCGCTCGTTCCGGCATAAATGGTGTTGCCCGATGTATCATGGGGATCGACGGCAAGACTGTAGACGAAGCGGTTCGGCGCAACAACGCAGGCACGCCATGTCTGCCCACCATCGGTTGATACATCGACTTCCTGTTTTTTTGCTACCCAGATGGTAGCCGGATCAGAAGGGTCAAGGGTAATGTCGAATACCTCGCAGTTGCGGAATCGCGCAGAAGCTGAATCCGGTAGCGCTGTCCATGAAACGCCAGCATCAGAGGAATAAAACAGACCGTCACCGCACCATGTGCCGGCGAAAAGGTGTGCCGGATTGTGCAGATTAATGGCAAGCGACAAGACCTGGCCGCCATCGATGCCCATATCCTGCCAGAGCGGTATTTCAGCAGGAACACAGGATGCAGGGGTAGGCATGAAAAAGAAAACGACAATAGTGATAATGAACCGGATTCTGGTAAGAACGGATGAAAAGAACTGCACGGCACCCCTCCTTTTGGTGTATGCAGAATCGTAATATTGTGTATATACCGCACAATCAAATTAGCTTGCCAGAATTTTTTTCAGTGCGGTGACAAGCTGCATGTTTTGGCGATGTTTTTTGACCGCTATCCTAAAAAACGTCTCGTCAAGGCCTTCAAAGTCTTCGCAGGTTCTAATAATGATGTTGTGGTGAAGAAGTTTTTGAAAAAGTTGAGGTGCTGTGATGTGCGGATGTTTGAGCCGTATCAAGATAAAGTTCGCATGCCCCGGTATGGCTTCAAGGCCTTGTATGTTTTTTAGCTCTTTGAAAAGGCCTTTACGAGCCTTGGAGACATAGGTTCTGGTTTTTTCAATGAACGAACGGTTTTTAAGAACCGCTACAGCCGCACTTTGGGCAAGGGCATTGATGCTCCAAGGAGCACAACGTTTTTTTGCCGCAGTGATAATATCGGGATTGGCGATGAGGTAGCCAAACCTGAGTCCCGGAATGCCAAAGAATTTGGTCAGCGATCTCAGGACGATGAGATTGTTAAACCTCTTTACCAAGCTTTTCATAGAATGTGTTTCGGTGAAATCCATGAACGCTTCATCAAGCACAACCGTGATGTTGTTGGCGTTAGCCGCATGTACTATTTCGGTCATATCATTGCGTTTAATCAGGGCACCAGAGGGATTGCCCGGATTGCACAGATAGAGGACATCGCATATACCCCGATGCAATCTTTTTTGCAGCAGCTTGACATCAGGAAGAAAGCGATCTTCCACTTCGGTTGGAAATGGAGTGATGCTTACACGGCGGTATTGATAGCTACGAACATATTCGGTAAAAGTGGGGGTGACAATAAGAACGCGGCGTGGCTTAAGAATGTCAGGCAGCAGGTAAATAAGTTCGGTTGACCCGTTACCGGGTAGGATATAATTATGGGGAAGTTTGTGGTAGTGTGCAAGTGCGGCAGTGCAATCAAAGGCATCCGGATCGGGGTAGTTGAGAATTGCGGAATGGGCCCGACGCAGAAGGATGGAAAGTCCTCGCGGGAAGCCGAGCGGATTGATGTTTGCGCTAAAGTCGATAAGCTCGTTGGTGTGTTTGCCAAGTTCTCGCGCAATAGCATAGATGTTACCGCCGTGCTTCATTAATCCTCTGACGTACACAAGACGTTATTATCCAGAGTATGTTAGGGTAGTGCAATTTTGGTTTTTTGTCAAACCGAGCAACACTCGGCGCAAAGGGTGTGTTTTATGTATCGTGAGATATGAGGCATGAAGCGTAATAAAAGGGAAATGAAAAGTTGTTATTCATTCATGATGAACGTATAATTTGTTCGGCTCAATCACACAGGAGAAGCGATCATGCTTATACGGGATGTTGAACATTGCAAGGAAATAGCCGCAGGCGACGGTTGCAGATTGCGCGAATTGTTGCATCCTGAAAAGACCAATTTGAAAATCGGGTACAGTTTGGCGCATGCCTGCGTTGAGCCCGGCAGGGCAACCCTGCCGCACCGGCTGAAGACAACCGAGGTTTATTATATCCTTGAAGGGCAAGGCATCATGCATATAAACGAAGAGCACTCATCGGTCAAAGCAGGTGCGGCGGTCTATATTCCTCCTGGAGCGGTGCAATGGATTGAAAATACCGGCGACAACGCTCTTCTGTTTTTGTGTATCGTTGAGCCGGCATGGCGGCTGGAGGACGAGGAGATACTTGCGTGAAGCATAAACTGTGGCGAGCTGTTCTTTAGTTAAACTCTTTTAACGTTGGTGTAGGAGTGATGGTTTTTCAAAACATTCTCGAAACAATCCGCCGCTATGATATGCTGCGATACGGCGATCATGTGGTGGTTGCTGTGTCGGGCGGAGCGGATTCAATGTGCCTGCTCCATGTGCTCGTCAGGTTGCGCGAGCGGTGGAACCTCAAAATTACCGTTGCGCATCTCGACCACATGCTGCGCGGAGAACGGTCACGGAACGAGGCTGTCTTTGTGCGGAGCTGGGCTGAAAAGTTCGGTTGCAATGTTGTGATAGAGCAGCGTGACGTGCGCGCCTATAAGGACGTGCACGGCAACTCATTACAAGAGGCGGCGCGTGAGGTACGGTATGACTTTTTGATCGATGTTTGTAAACGTTGTGGCGCGCAGCGTATTGCGCTCGGGCATACCGCAGATGATCAGGCTGAAACCGTTTTAATGCATTTGCTTCGGGGATCGGCATTAGATGGTTTGTCGGGCATGCCGCCGGTTCGGGACGGCATTATTATCAGACCACTTATCCATGTACACAGAAGTCAGATCGTGCATTACCTTACAGTTCACGGCATTACGTATATCGAAGACACATCATCACATGAGCAGCACTATCTTCGCAATAAAATACGGCATCACCTTTTACCGTTGCTCCGCAACGAGTACAACCCACAAATCGCTTCCGTGCTTACGCGCACGGCCTCGGCGCTGCGGCAGGATGCCATGATCCTGGAGCAGTACACAGCACAAAATATTCCCCAACCCCATATAATCTGTGGAGAGCGCCATGTTTATTCGGTTGCGCAGGTTAAGGGTATCAATGAAACGCTCCTGCCACGTGTCATCCGCCATATGATCAGATCGTTCAAAGGAGATCTTTGGGGAATCACTTCACGCCATATCGCAGCAGTTTCACGCCTTGTCAGTATAGGAGGGGCATCGAAGAGCGTACTGCTTCCCGGTAATATCATATGCCGTCGTGAATATGATGATCTTGTGTTCACAAAACAAGGCGATACACAACAGAAATTTGAATACCGTTTTGAAAGGCTTCCCGAGTGTATCGACATTCCCGAGATCGGAAGATCGATTCAGATCAGCATCCAGCCCGCATCTCAAGCTCTCCAACAGGTTGCCATGCTACCGGCCAACCAAGCCTGCATTGCTTATGATGCCGTTCGTCTGCCGCTGGTGGTGAGAACGTGGCGTCCCGGAGACCGATTCATGCCGCTCGGTCTTGGCGGTGTCAAAAAAATTCAGGATTTTTTTTCCGATCGCAAAGTACCCCGCAGCAAACGGTCAACGGTTCCGATCCTGTTGTTTGACGATACTGTTGCATGGGTGTGTGGCTATCAAATTGATGATCGTTTCAAAGTACTGCCGTCGACGAAAACCATACTTTGGATGCACCTCATCTGACCTTCCATTACAAATACATATTGAGTCACTGCGCCCAGTGTGGTATATCAGAAACGAACCTCCACAGTGCTTTTGGCACATGAGAATGGACACACGACGACGGTGTGCCCATTCGGTGAAGAGTAACATACCGAGACGCTGATAACTGTTTGTACCTATGAATCCTTTTTACAAAAATCTCGCAATCTGGTTCTCTTTGGTGCTGGTGATAATACTCTTGTTTAACCTGTTTAATCAGCCAAAGGCATTGCGGCAAAAAATTCTGTTCAGCGATTTCAAGCTTGCCCTTGACCGCGGCGATGTGCAGGAGGTTCATATTCAGGGCAACACGATCTATGGGAAATTCTCCGGAGGGAGGGAATTCAAGACCTATGGCATTACCGATTCAGACCTTGTTCGGGAAATGATCGGCAAGGGGGTGACGGTAGACATTAAGCCGGACGAACAATCTTCATGGTGGATGCAGATTTTGGTCTCGTGGTTCCCAATGCTGCTGCTCATTGCGGTATGGATCTTTTTCATGCGACAGGTTCAGGCGGGTGGCGGCAAGGCAATGTCGTTTGGAAAGAGCAGGGCGCGCCTCCTTACGGAGAACCAGCAGAAGATAACCTTTGAAGATGTTGCAGGGATTGATGAGGCAAAACACGAAGTCGAAGAAATCATTGCGTTTCTCAAGGATCCCAAAAAATTTACGCGACTTGGTGGTAAGATTCCAAAAGGGGCAATTTTGATCGGGCCGCCCGGTACCGGTAAAACACTGCTTGCCCGCGCAATTGCCGGTGAGGCAGGTGTGCCGTTTTTGAGCATCAGCGGTTCGGATTTCGTCGAGATGTTTGTCGGCGTCGGGGCAGCGCGTGTCCGTGATCTGTTTATTCAGGGAAAGAAAAATGCACCCTGCATTATTTTTATAGACGAAATCGATGCCGTAGGACGGCACCGCGGTGCAGGCCTCGGCGGCGGTCATGACGAACGTGAGCAAACACTCAACCAGTTGCTTGTTGAGATGGATGGGTTTGAATCAAACGAAGGCGTCATCCTTGTGGCCGCTACCAATAGACCTGATGTGCTCGATCCGGCACTGTTGCGACCCGGACGCTTTGACCGCAGGATTGTGGTGCCACTGCCTGATATCAGGGGTCGTGAAGGTATTCTGAGAGTGCATACCAAAAATACCCCGATGGAAGATGATGTTGATCTTAAGGTACTTGCCCGGGGTACACCCGGTTTTAGCGGGGCCGATCTTGCGAATTTGGTCAATGAAGCAGCACTGCTTGCCGCCCGCGAGGATAAGGAAAAGATCAGCATGCGTCATTTTGAACAGGCAAAAGACAAGGTGCTCATGGGCGCGGAACGCAAGAGCTTGATCATCAGTCCAGAAGAGAAGCGGCTCACCGCCTATCACGAGGCTGGCCATACGCTGGTGGCAAAGCTTCTTCCCGGCACTGATCCGATCCATAAGGTAACGATCATTCCCCGCGGCATGGCGCTTGGCATAACCCAACAACTTCCGATGGATGAAAAACACACCTACCCTAAGAATTACCTGAATAACAATATTGCCATTTTACTCGGCGGTCGGGTTGCCGAAGAATTGATTTTCCATGATGTTACGACCGGTTCGGGCAACGATATCGAGCGTGCAACAGAGCTTGCACGAAAGATGGTGTGTGTTTGGGGGATGAGTGAACGGCTCGGACCCCTTACGTACGGTAAAAAAGAAGAGCAGATATTTTTGGGTCGGGAAATTGCCCAGCACCGTGATTTCAGTGAGGCAACGGCTGTCCAAATCGATAAGGAAGTAAAACGAATTATTACCGAAAACTACAACCGGGTACGTGAACTGTTATCAAACAATGTGGATAAGCTTAAACTCCTTGCCGAAACATTGCTTGAACGTGAATCCCTTGACAATGAAGAGATAGAATTGCTTGTCAGCGGCACCGGGTCGGCGAATCACGTAGCACACCAGGTACCGCTTGTCGATGCACAAGCATAAAGGGTAAGATCCGGTGCAACACGATTTGTGTTGCAGATGTGAGCTGCGAATATCCAATCCTGACACTGAATCCAACCACGACCGATATCTCACTGATGAAAAACTCACAGGGATGCTGTTTACCGCCGCTTATATGCGGCGCAACGGTTTTTGATTTCACACGGCCCTATATTATGGGCATTCTCAATGTTACGCCCGATTCTTTTTCCGACGGTAATCTTTATTACGAGCGCGATAAAGCCGTTGACCGTGGTATTGAGCTTGCAGAACAGGGGGCTGATATCATCGACATCGGTGGTGAATCGACACGACCGGGGTCTTTACCGATACCCCCTGAAGAGGAGATGCGGCGGGTAATTCCTGTTGTGAAAGAACTTTCACGGCGGGTTTGCGTGCCGTTATCGGTTGATACGACAAAAGCATGCGTTGCGCGGCGAGCACTTGATGCCGGTGCCGTTATTGTTAACGATATCAGTGCACTTCGTTATGATTCAGCTATGGCACAAGTGGTTGCACAATCAGGTGCTGCCGTGATTCTTATGCATATGCGAGGGACACCAGCAACCATGCAACACAACGTGTATTATGATGATCTCATCGGCGAGGTAACGGCCTTTTTAGAACAGCGCATTGCGTTTGCGGTTGCCTCAGGTATTGCCCGTGATAAAATTATCATCGATCCGGGCATCGGTTTCGGGAAATCGGTTGAGCAGGGTAATTTCACGCTGCTTCGCAACATCACATCATTTACAGCATTCGGACGGCCTATTTTGGTAGGGCCGTCGCGGAAAGCATTCGTGCGGGCATTAGCGGGCGATGATCTCGAAAACCGTGATTGGGGAACGGCCGCTGCGGTGGCTATTGCCATATACAACGGTGCCCATATTGTTCGAGTGCATGACGTAGCGCATATGAAAATAGCAGCGCATGTGGCGGCAGCGGTGAGGAATAGTTAATGGAGGCGTGCGGTATGAAGGTGAGGAATAAACAGCGAGCTATAAAGCACAAACGGTGACGAAATATAACGCTTCTTACGTTTCACGTCTCACCAACCATAAAACACAACGCATGAGCTACTCATGACAATGGGTAACGCGGATAGCACAAACCATTACAAGAGATGCGGGAGGCAGAGAAAAGTATGGCAACACTTGCAGTAAATGTTGATCATGTTGCAACCGTCAGACAGGCACGTTTGACAGTAGAACCGGATCCGGTACAGGCTGCAAAACTAGCAGAAAGGGCAGGTTGCCACGGTATTATTGTGCATCTTCGTGAAGATCGGCGGCATATTCAAGATCATGATGTCATACGTCTCAGAAAGTCGATCACGACGCGGCTGAACCTTGAAATGGCTGCAACGCAGGAGATGATACAGATTGCACGGCGCATACGTCCTGATATGGTCTGCCTTGTTCCTGAAAAACGGGCAGAGTTGACAACAGAAGGCGGACTTGATGTCGTCGGGAAACGACGGGCGATTGAAAAGGCAGTGCACTTACTTGGGGAGAAGGGTATTGCCGTAAGTTTGTTTATCGATCCGAACAGGGATCAGATCAGCGCTGCTCAGGATGCCGGCGCAGAATATATCGAAATCCATACCGGCCGTTATGCCGATGCCACAACAGAAAGGCGGCGTGACGGCGAATTCAAAAAGATTATCAAAGCTATTGACTATGCAATAGCATCCGGGCTTGTGGTGAATGCAGGACATGGCTTGAACTACACGAACATTCAACGACTTGTGCCGATAAAAGAAATCAATGAATTCAGTATCGGTCATAGCATCATAGCGCGCGCTGTTATCGTCGGCATTGAACAGGCAGTGCGCGAGATGCTTGAAATTATACAATGTTAAGTGTTGAGCCCTGCAAATCTGTTTCATTATATGAAAACCTATCAACCATCCGAAATTACAACGTCCTGCTGCACAAGCAGCATACTCCAATACCATTGCACGGCATAACACAACGCTCATGCGCTGCTCAATTGAGTTTTCAAGAAGCAGTCCATCATGCAAACACGTATGCATCTTGATTACTATATGATTCTTGGGGTTGATGCTACTGCAAGCGCCCGCGAGATCAAACAGGCATATCGTGCGCTTGCGATGAAATACCACCCTGACATGAACCAAGGGGATCCACTTTCAGAGGAGAAATTCAAGCTCATTTCTGAAGCATATGAAATTTTAAAAGATGATGAGAAACGACGAATCTATGATGCAAGCCGACTGCAGCAGACGGCCGAGGAGAGTAGACAACGGCGCTACACAGAAGCACCACCAATAATGTATGGTGACGAACTCCTTCAGGATTTTTACCGAGGATTTTACGGTGGTAAGGACAGCCGAAAGGATAGACGTGCGGTCGGCAGGGATATCCGACTCAACATTCGTATCGGGCTCCGTGACGCAGCGCGCGGCACCGAAACAACGATTTTTGTGCCCTTTTTAACGAAGTGTCCATTATGCCGCGGTACTGGTATGAAAGCAGGTGCCCGAATTATACGATGCAGTGAGTGCAGACAACAGGGGAAAATTCGGGATCCCCATGGGTTTTACAAACAATGTCCAATCTGCAAGGGTAGGGGAACGATCATCACCGCATTGTGTGGTACCTGTCAAGGAAGCGGGAAGACATGGGCACGAAAAGAACTGCGGATACGCATTCCTGCGGGCATTGAAACAGGAACGCGACTCAAAGTTCAGGGATTGGGGATGCGCGGAGAGTACGGTGGGAAGTCAGGAGATTTTTTTGTTGTTGTACATGTTGAAGAACATCCTTTTTTTAGACGTGATGGCATTGACCTGTATTGTGCGGTGCCAGTACCCTATCCCAAGGCACATCGTGGTGCGCATGTACGGGTCCCAACACTTGACGGTACAACCACAATCAAAATTCCCCCGCATACCATCACCGGAACAATAATCCGCCTTACAGGTGAAGGCATAAAGATGGAAGCAGATGGTAGGTGCGGAGATCTCGTCTTTGCCGTTATGGTTGAACAACCCAAAAAATCACGCACATCCTCACAAAGAGCCTCCTCACCGAAGAAACGCACCCATTCAATTTTGTATCCGGCATCGCTGCGTTTTCAGAAGAAACTTGACCGTTATACCACGTTATCGTAACGTGCGAAGAGCATAGGTTTTTAGAATCCGCGGCGCGTGAAAAAGAGAACGGTAAACACAGGGGAGAAACCAAATTAAATCTGTTATATTTTTGCTGGCTACTGCTCACGTTTTATACTTTACATCCGATGTTGCATTTATGATACAGCATGACGATCTCGTATTGTGACTACCATGAGTTCACGAGAGCACCCCTATGATACATAACGATCCACGATCTGACAGCGCTTCATCCATACTGCAGTGTATCGAACGAGCACGTTCAGTGCTCATTGTTGTATCGAGGCCTGTTGATCCAGACTGCGTCGGTACTGCTCTTGCAGCCCAATGGTGGCTTGCGCAGCAGGGTAAGCAGTCCTGCGGAGTCAGTTTTTTTGAGATTCCGCCTTCAATGCACACATTTCCCGATATAGACGCCATTGAAGTTATGCCGCTGGAAACCTTTGCCTTTGAACCGTGGAATGCCATTATGCTTGTCGACGGAAGTTCGTGGTCGCAATTTTTTGGGCTCTCATGGCGTGATGTGATTCAGCATTTAGATATGAACAGTATCATCAATATTGATCATCATCAGCCGGATGATATTTGTGCTGCTCTTTCAAGGCGATGCCTCAACAGAACAACATCATCAACTGCACAGCTCTTTTACGAAACGTTTTTGGCACCATTTCATATAAAGCCTCCTGCCCGTGTAGCCGAATATTTGTACCGAGCTTTGCTTTATGATACACGCCATTTTAGAAACGAATACCATAAAGGCATGTACCTGTTTGCGGAAAAACTCATCGAACTAGGCGTCGATCATGCACAAGCGGTTGAAGTAAGTTACGACCGCAAAGTATTCGATTTTTTTATCTGGGCGCTCACACGTACAAAATATATTGCGGATATAGAGGCAACACTACTGACAATTACTGACGAAGATATACGGGAACTCGAGCGCACGTTTGGGCCGTCATGGACGGACTGCGATACTGTATATAAGGAGGTTTTTTTGCGCCAGACCGAGGGATATGCTTACGGTTTAATCCTGACTCAGAACCGGGACGGTACGGTGAAACTGAGTTGGAGGACGCGAAGCACAGGAAATCGAGTGAGTATCAGGCGCTGTGCCACGGCGGCAGGATTTCATGCCGGCGGGCATTATCATGCAGGCGGTGGGGTATTTTACGGATCATTGCGCGATGCAGAACAAAAACTATTAGCCGCGATTCGTGAGGAACTTGCTACACACCGTCACTTACCCCATGGCACTAACGGCTAAACCGTAACGAGCGTCAATAACGAATGGCATGAGGGGTGTGATGACACTTCAGCAAGGGTTTTATATTGCCATTGCATCTGCGCTTCTGACCATTGCCATCTATCATTTTTTCCTCGGGATATTTATTCATCGCCGTATTGACCGGCATTTCTATTTCTCGCTCTCAACGTTCGGCGGTTGCCTCTATGCCCTAGGCGCATTCTTGTTGATCCTTCCGTTTTCACAATTAGGGTATCTTGTCTGTTACCGTTTACGGATGTATGGACTGCTGTTGTGCATTGCAGCATGGTTTTACTGCATGTACGACATTTATTTCAAAGGCAGCAT
>JAOAHH010000090.1 GCA_026415325.1 Thermodesulfobacteriota bacterium
CACGCTCGGTCAACCGCGAACATATCCGCGAATGCGAGCATATCGGTATCCCCCTTGAAGAATTTGCCAGCCTCAGCCTCGCGGCAATGTGCACAATCAGCGATCAGCTCGGACTGTAACATCACCCTCGGTATTTATTAACCCAGCTTATCACTGTGTAGGTTTGGCTTGTACGGTCTAATGCCGAACAGCGAACATATCTAACTTCCTTGTTAAACTGCAAATTTTTTATAACAATAAGAAAATTTTCTTAAGTATTTTTTCTTGACATTCTTATATTAACGCTGCATTTTTTGAATAGAAAGATAGGCGTTTTTAGTAAATTAATATAGGCTATTCTTAGTATTGCAATGTTCATTCAACTATTATTCAAAACAAACCATCCCCCATAGTTCTTATTTAAAGCGATCGTAAACCTATAGACATTTACAAAGTTCAGTAACCTTATGTGGTAATTATCACGGGGGGCAAAACCATGAAAAAATTTTTATGTATTATGGCAATAATGGGAATTCTGATTGTATGTTTTTCATGGCAGATTGTTCAAGCAGCTTATATTGATAAAACCACTGCTAACGGGCAGATACGTATCGTATATCCGGGTTCACCGGCATCCATCTGCGATGCTATTTTGATCGGCGTGGGTACGTCCATGTCCCGGGCGGATTATGACAATGTTGCAAATGCCCTCATTTCTTACGGCTATATCGTAGTGATCATGGACCACAATCCCGGCGATATGGTCAAAACCGATGCAACAAAATATAAAAACTGCGCATTAGATGTAAAAGCCAATCTGATTTCATGGCTTTCGGGAACCGGATGCACGGGCATTGCCCACTGGATCATGGGCGGCCATTCGGCAGGCGGTCAGGCTGCACAAAATGCCATCTCCAATAATCCCGGCCTTGCCGATGCAGTGTTCAGCCTTGATCCCTATAACTGCAGCGGCGCAGGCTCGATCAGTGTTCCGGCGCTGTACTGGGGTTTTAACGTGACGACCTGTTTTGTTACCAAAGAAGATGCTGCCCGGGCAGCATATTACGGCAGTTTAGGTCATCGTGCATTTTATCGGGTAAAAAAGGTGTATATCGTTACTCCATGTGGATACGCACCTAAATTTTTCCATTGTTCGTTCTGCGATCTCCATTGCCCCGGATGTACAAATTGCTTGTATACGCCAGACTATTTTTTCACCGACCTTGCAAAGACCGTGAACAAGTTCATTACGGCTGCTTTTTACGGAACATGGTCAAAGGCGAACCTGACCGTAACAACGACAACACCGACGGAATTGTTTGTTGACAGCGACATGCCGTAATGCCTTGTCCCACTGCGCAACCTACAAAAGCCCGTCAGACTCCGACGGCCTTTTGTTTTTTGTAAAGAAAAAGAAAGCCCGGTTACTATATAGTTGCCATGTAATGCCGAGCACAGGGGAAAATTTCGTGAAACATGTGACCTGTTGACAATAATGCGACGACCGTTTATCTTTTATTAAGTGCCGGAGTAGACAAAATGGTCGCTGCGCCTCATAGAAGGCGCAGAGGAAAGTCCGAGCTCCACAGGGCAGGGTGGTCGCTAACGGCGACTGGGGGCGACCCCAAGGAAAGTGCCACAGAAAATATACCGCCTTCGCGGACACGGAGGTAAGGGTGAAAAGGTGAGGTAAGAGCTCACCAGTATCCCGGGTGACCGGGATAGCTCGGCAAACCCCACCCGGAGCAAGACCAAATAGGAAAGCGCGAGACAGCATGCTGTTTCACAGGCTGGCCCGGCCTGCTGCTTTCGGGTAGGTCGCTTGAGGCGTCTGGCAACAGGCGTCCCAGATGAATGACCATTGCCCTGCTTTCTGGCAGGGAACAGAACTCGGCTTATTGTCTACTCCGGTTTTTTATACGCTGGTATGCTTGGGAAAGCATAAATTAAATAATGGGGTATTGAATGGAGAAAACGTTGTGCGGCATCAGCAGAGAGGAAGCACTTGCGCTACTACGGCAGTATATCCCGCAGGAAAATTTGTTCAACCACTGCCTTGCCACAGAGGCGATCATGCGCAGCCTTGCGCGTCGGTTTGGGAAAGATGAAGAAGTCTGGGGGCTTGCAGGGCTTTTGCATGATCTCGACTATCACGAGACCAAGGATGCAATGGAGCGGCACGGACTTGTGACTGCGGCGCTTCTCAAGGAGCGCGGTGTATGCGATGAGATCATTGAGGCAATCAAAGCGCATAATGCTGGAAATCTCGGTCTGCAGCGCACCGCAGTTTTTCATCACGCCTTAACCGCCGCGGAGTGCATCACCGGCCTGATTGTTGCTACAGCGCTCGTGTATCCGGATAAAAAACTTTCAAGTGTCAAGCCGCAGTCCATTGTTAAACGCATGAAACAAAAAGAGTTTGCACGCTCGGTCAACCGCGAACATATCCGCGAATGCGAGCATATCGGTATCCCCCTTGAAGAATTTGCCAGCCTCAGCCTCGCGGCAATGTGCACAATCAGCGATCAGCTCGGACTGTAATCTTTCGGACTGTAATCTTTCTTTGAGCATCTGACTTCCGACGGTTATCCCCCATTCTCTTTTATCATCGCAGTTGCCGCATGCGGCGGGGGTATTCGTGTCTATGTATGGTTAACTGTTCCACTGCATCGAGAAATGCGAGGGTCTCCTTATTTGCCACAGGGCGGCATGCCGCGAGAAGCCGTGCTACCCGGTGCCTAAGATCGGACGGGAGTTGGGGTAGTGCTCCGCGCCGTGCCCGGGCAATGATCGGGAGCAGCTCGCGCACAAGATTGAGAGCCCGGTATCGGATGCTCGGATGTTTCTGAAGAATTTTTATAAGCTGGGGCGCTGCAGCATAATAGGCAGCAATGAGTCGCCTGCCCTCAGGAGTGGTGCCGAGCACCATATCCCGGAAGGTGCGGAGTTTGTCAGCGTGCTCGGGGAGATATGTTGCGGCCGGGCAGGTTTGGTTGTCTTCGCCTTGCCAAAGGAGAATCCTGCATGTAGTGGTCAGCCCCTGCTGGATCGCCACGGCTTCCGATGCTG
>JAOAHH010000019.1 GCA_026415325.1 Thermodesulfobacteriota bacterium
CCTTGAGCCGTGTGCCTTGCACCGTATGCTTTGTTCATATCATATCTGCAAAGAGTTTTTCCGTTGCCCTGAATCTGCGGATGCCAAACCACAACATCAGTAAAACCACAGCCAGGCTAATGCAGAATGCGCTCCAGTTCACCGGGCAGTCGCCCCCGAGCACGCACCATCGAAAGCCGTCAATCACGCCGACCATGGGGTTAAGACTGTAGAGGAGCCGCCACCGCTCCGGCACCACCGAACTGCTAAATCCAACCGGTGAAACGTACAGCCCGAGTTGCAGGAGAAAGGGAATTACATATCGAAAATCACGGTATTTGACGTTAAGCGCTGTAATCCAAAGGCTCGGCCCAAGGCTTGCCATTACCGCAACGGCTACAAAAAAAGGGAGCAGCGCAAGCTGGGATCCGGGAGCAAAACGATACACCACCATCAGCACAAGGAGCATGCAAAAACTTATTGCAAACTCTACAAGCGCCGTTACTACCGTTGCCGCAGGGATAATAAGACGCGGGAAATAGACCTTAGTAATCAGGTTTGCGTTTGCAAGCAAGCTGTTTGAAGCTTCGCTGAGAGAAGTTGAAAAAAGGCTCCATGGCAGGATACCCGCAAACACCATGAGCGCATACGGCGCAGATCCTTCTGACGGGAGCTTTGCGAGTTTCCCGAACAGCACCGTAAACACAACCATGGTAAGAAACGGCCGGATGATCGCCCAGAGCACCCCGATTACCGTTTGTTTATAGCGCACCGCAATATCGCGCCAGGCAAGAATAAAGAACAGCTCACGGTAGCGCCACAAATCTTGCCAGTAATTCTTCTCGGTTCTCCCCGGTTCGATAATGATTGTGTCAGAATATAACGGAGCGTGTATGGGTTCCATACAAATCCCTGAATTTATCTTTCAAAGTTCAATAGGTTGTTTTAACAAAACGCTAACACAGAAAGACAGTGCTCATTCCCGTTTGCCTTTGTATGGTGCAAAGGCAGAACGGCAAAAACATTTTACCCTTGAACAAGCACTGCTCGTGCAGGCGCCCCCTCGCACCCGGTGATGTTGAGTGGCAGACAGACAAGCCGGTAACTGCCAGCAGACGCTGAACGCAAATCCAGCCCTTCGAGAAGCACAATGCCCATCTCCAGCAAGATTCGGTGTGTCCTGCCGTCCCGGTCGGCAAATCGCTGCACCGAGAGATAGTCAATGCCGAGCAGGCGTATATTTCTTGCCGCGATCCATTGAGCTGCTTCCGGTGTCAGTGCGACAAAATCACAATAAAACTCATGGCGGTGATTATCCCAAAGCCGCGAGTTCTTTGTTTTGATAAGCAATCGCACAGTATCGTCCGGCAGGGAAAACCGATCCAACACCTCGGGCGTAATCGCAGAGGCATCTCCCGCATCCGCAACAACTGCATCCCCCATGAAGATTTCAAGCGCCATCTCTGAGACGGTTGATCCTCCTCTGATAAAATGAGCAGGCGCGTCAACATGCGTTCCCATATGCACCGTGCCGGCAATCTGCGTCACCGTGCAGTCGGCTCCATGGTCAATGTCCTTAAGCCTCTTGATGACAACCTCAGGGTCGCCGGGCCAGACCGGCATGCCAGGCAAAAGCGGTACCGTAATGTCAATAATCTGCATTTGCGACTTATCTAAGAAAAATTATCTGAATGAGGTCGTAGCAATGAAGGATAAAAATGGTTTAATGAGCGCAACGGCGGTTCCGCCTGCCAGAAAAAAATCCCCGGAAAAACTTTTTATAAGCGGCAGAAGCTCAATCTGTTCTTTGGTGAGAATATCCATATCCTGGTGCATGTTGTTTCTTAAAATAGAACGTAAAAGCTTATATTGACCTTCTCATCAGCCTTAACCCACCAGAATAACGCCTCGTTTTCCCGTATAAAGTTTTCGATGTCTTTATTCATAAACAAATCTTGCTCTCATGCCTCATCTGCTGCTTGTAATGCTTCAATATCAATAATATCCTGAGGTCGGGAGGATAATCGCTTAATGTTTATAAGGTTTTCCCGCGTAGGCACGGGAACAGGGATCCCGTCAAGGATGACCGCAGACAGTTCCATCAAAGCCTTCCGGTATGTTTCATTATTTGCCAATAAGAAATCTATAACCAGTAAACCTCCATCAGGAACGCATGGATCTTATACAATAAGGCGCTGTATTGTTGCGTTGGCAAAGCGCATCAGAGGAAGCCTGTTCACAATGGTTGTGCAGGCGCCAAGCAGATCGGCAAGACGAGGCAGATCATTTTCGTCCAGCAAAACCAGAAGATCAATGTCCTCTGTTGCCCGGGGTTTTGCCAGCATGCCGACAGCCAGCCCGCCTACAAGGCAGAACTTGATACCGGCTTCCGTAAAACAGCGGCTAACCCGTTTCAAGGTTTCAACAATCCCTTTTGAGATTTCCATTGTGCTTCTTTTCTTTTGATGATTCCCCGGTATATTCTCGCTGCAATCTGCTGTTTCGTCTCGTGAGGATAGCGCTGCCGCAAATATGCCTCCTTTAACGTAAAACAGGCATCGATAATTGCCATGGTCTTAAAAAAGTTTTTTCTCAGTCTCTCCTGTTCCATCATCGCATGACGGTCAGGCATACCCCTTTTGTTTTAGGTAAGCAGTTATTTTTCGCACTGCATCTTCAAGTTCGTTTCTGAGTTCTTTGAAGTCCTCGTTAAGAAAAGTATATGACGGGTTGTAATCAGCTTCCTCTCTGTATTTCATAAGTCGTGAAAAAAGATGTGAGTCTTTCACATCAAATATCCCTGTCTTTACAAAATAAAAGCCAAACAACCTGAGGACGCCTTCATGACTTTTGGGCTCAAGTCCTTCGGTAAGAAGCAATGCCCGTATATTGTAAAGCAACACATAGTACAGTTTTGAAACAGCATCCTTCACAAATCCATTCTCGTAGAGAAGATCAGCTGCTCTCAATGCCTCTGCGGCCCGCGTAACTTCTTCCTGAATGTTAAGGCGTTTATTCGTGTCGTTCATAAGGGAATTCCTTCCCGCTCTATATCAAGGGCAATAGCTCGCTCTCTTTGTTTCAGGTGTTCAAACTCTTCTTCTGAAAGGGCAATTGCAGATACCGGGGTATCGTGGGCAAGCTCAACATCGGCAATCGCATTGTATATTTCTTTTTTCAATTGCGGAGTCAACCCCTGCACGATAATGGCAATATCAAAATCCGAGCCTGCGCTGTAGTCTCCTCGTGCTCGTGATCCGAACAAAACCAATTTGACAAGTCGTTTGTCAAGAAAACTTGTTAAGGCTTTTTTAATCTCTTGAAGCACGGGATGTTTTTCATCGGTTTTTAAAGAAGTTATTGCCATATGATGCTCAATCCACTCTTTGCCGCTCTGCGCTTATCTTTGTGCCACAAACTGCAGTGTGTAGGGTTTTTCATCATCGCTCGCATCCGACAACCCCACGAGCGCTATGGCTTCAAAATCAGCCGATTTTAGAAGCGTCTCCCATGAAGTTTCAAACGGCTCATGGATCACCTGTTTCTTCTCTCGAAAATTTTAACTTCCCTCCCGGAAACCCGGAATTCGTGCGGCAGCTTTACTGCTTGGAATTGCGGCTTTAAAATAGT
>JAOAHH010000097.1 GCA_026415325.1 Thermodesulfobacteriota bacterium
CCAAACCCTGCGTTATCAGCACGATTGCTCATCGCATCGATACTCGGAGAGATGGCCGAGTAGGTCGAAGGCGCTCGCCTGCTAAGCGAGTATACGCCCTCTAAAGGCGTATCGAGGGTTCGAATCCCTCTCTCTCCGCCACTTCCTTTTTGCACCTTCCCGCGAGTTCACCGTAATGCCCGTGCTCCTTCCTACCGATGAGTTTCAACGAACATGAAGGGTGAAGCGTCACGCGTAAGGACACATCTAAGAGGGTTCGCCGCCACCGCATGTTCATACGAAATAAACATCCGAAGCATGAACCGAGCGCCGTGCTTTTATGACCTTTCCCGATAGCGCATCAACGCACATTGTCGTGCTCTTCACCGAGCTTTCAGGTGTGGCATCGCTGTATAAAATCCATGGCTCATCGGCAGGCCACATACTGGAGCACCACTGCTCGCAAACGCTCGCGCCGCTTATCAGAACATACCATGGCAAAGTTATCAAAACCGTGGGCGGATCGATCATGGCATATTTCCCTACTGCCAAAGAGGCGCTGTTCGCCGCAATAGCTTTGCAGAAAAAAATGGCGATGTTAGCTTCGGCCGGCGAAGGCGTTGTGCTGGAACTCCGGATTGCAATCAATGAAGGCTTCGGTATCGTCGAAGAACACGACGTATTCGGTGATGCGGTCAATATTGCCGGCAAAGTACTTGCGCAATGCACCGACGGTGACATCTTGGTGACCGAACCGATCTTTCGTGCTGGTCGTTCCTGTGAACATATTGCGTTCCTCCACGTTGCACCGCCTCCGGCGCTGTTCGATATCGGTGTTACCGCACTCTATCGCGTGGCATGGCACAACGATATCGAGGCACGCTCCAGCGCTCCTCCCGGATCACCGCTGCAAATACTTACCCCACTCCTGCACCGCGCGCCACACCGTGCCGGAGTGCGGTGTTTTTATTGCGGCGCAACGGCACACACGGCAAAAACATGTCCGTCGCGGCTGTTGCGGGAACCAACTGCTGCAGCAGAAAAATTGAGCAACCTGCCGTTGCTTCGCCTTATCCGGATCATTACCGATACCTCTGCCGCATTTGAGCGTCCGCTTGCCACCGGTTCAGATGATCACCGGCACGAGATGATCATGAACGAGCACACCAACGATGAACAGGCACTCTGCTTTTTCGCTTTCTACGAAAGGGGGTATCTCTTCCAACTCCGTGCACTCCGTTCGGTGATGCGCAGCGGTGGCGATGTGCCTGCTCAGGAACAGAGCGGTGCGCTGCTTATGGCAGAAGACTGCTTGCGGGTGGCGCGCCATCACGATGCCCGGGTATGGCTCCACCGCGCGGCGCAGGAACAGCCCGAAGACTGGCGCCTGTTGGTGCTGGAGGGGCTGCTTCATGTACAGGAGGAGGATCTCTACGGTGCACAAGGTCGTTTCGCAAAAGCCCTCCGCAATACCGCCGACCCTGCGGCGAGGCGGTATATCACCTGTCTCCTCGCCCGATCGCATGAATTGTGCGGTGAACCCGACCGGGCGCACCAGGAGCTTGAATGCGGCGGGTTGTTGCACGAAAACTCCAGCGATATCATATTCTACGATGTTTTCCTGTGTGCCCAGACGGGCGCCATGGACACCGCAGCAGCCTCCCTGCGCCAGCTTCTTGCGCGCCATGCACGCTATTATGTGCTGCTTGCCCTCTCACTGCCACACCTTGGAGATGCCGAAACCCTTCTGTCGGTTCTCGACCAAGAATACAGAGCACTCCTGAACCGCGCCCGCTCGTGTCGCACAGCTCTGGTTGAGGTTGCGCGTCAGAACGCCTCGCTCTTTGACCCAGATGACGACGTTTATCGGAAAATCGGAGCGCTGTGCGCAAAAGCTGACGCCATCATGCAGGAGGAAAGCATAGCCGGTCTCATGGACATCCCTGCGCTTGAAGGTGAAGCCTCGATGCTTATTCGCCGTGCAGTGGATGAGCGCAGCCGCCTCCTCAAGCGCAGTGCCGGAACATTGCTGCAAGCATACACGCGCTACGCGGACTATCTTGCTCAGTTTCCCTATCCGCGGCTTATCCGCACGCGGCACCGGCATTTGAAGGAGGCTGTTGATCGGGAATGCAGCGAGGTGCGCAGCGCGGCTGCAATGATGCCTCCGCCTCCGGCACGTGAGGTACGAAGCATACTGCATTGTATTCAACAGCGCATTGAAGAACTTGCCGCAGCAGAACAGCGTCTTGAGCGTATGCGACTGTACTGGTGGACGCTGCGCACAATGTGCCGTGCCGCAGCAGTATGTTGCATCACAACGGCCGTCAGCACCTTGGCATGTGCCGCTGTACTTGCACTCTACCGTGTCTATGAAACCTCATATGCGTCGCTTACCCCTGCGGTACTTTTGGATTTTTTAAGGTTCGGGCTTGTTGTCGGTGCAGGAGCAGGCATCGCAACCGCCGGTTTTTGGTTTGCAAAGCATGCCGGCTCCATGTATAAAAACAGCAGCCGCACCCGGTGAGGCACAATCGTTATAACTGCCGGGGTTGTCCCAAACCGCCTGCAACAAGCGCTATGACTGTGGCGATGGTTGTATTTTTGTTTTTATTCGGTGCCGTCATCGGCAGCTTTTTAAACGTGTGCATTGCGCGCATCCCTGAAGGCGATTCCATCGTCTTTCCCGGATCGCGGTGTCTCTCCTGCAAAACCGGTATCCGGTGGTACGACAATATCCCGCTGCTGAGCTACATTCTGCTGGGAGCCAAATGCAGGTACTGTCGGGCGCCGATCGCGTTCCGATATTTTCTGGTGGAATTGCTGACGCCGATGCTGTTGCTCGGACTGCATGCCCGGTTCGGCATGTCGCCAGTGTTGCCGATCGCATTCGCGTTCACGGCCGCCCTTGTCGTCATCACGTTCATCGATCTCCGGCACCAAATCATTCCCGATGTCATCAGCATCCCCGGCGCCCTCCTCTGCATTGCCCTTTCGCCGCTGCTCCCGTGGCTTGAACCGGTTACCTCGATCACCGGCATTCCCGTCCCCGCGGCCGTTGGGAGGGTTGTCCAGGCGCTGCTTGGGGCAGCGATCGGCGGAGGCGTGTTATACCTGTTTGCGCAAGCATACTTTCTGCTTACCAAACGCGAAGGCATGGGATTTGGTGATGTAAAACTGCTCGCCATGATCGGCGCATTTCTGGGCTGGAAAGGCGCGCTGATGAGCTTGATGATCGGCGCGATTGCAGGGAGCGTTGTCGGAGCGCTTGCCATGGCACTGAAGGGTAAAACGCTCAAATATGCCATTCCGTTCGGACCGTTTCTCTCCCTGGGCGCATTGTGCACCCTCCTGTACGGCGAGCAGCTCATTGCGTGGTACATCGGCAGGTAACGTATGTATCTCAGTCTCAGGACAACCGTGTTATGGAACATGCTCATATTGATGCTGGTGGCGATTGCGCTTATCAGTATTGTAACCGTGCGCATAACCTACCGGGAAATCATGCGCCAGAGCACGGCATCAGCTACCGCATCATTTGCCGCCGTGCAGGCAGCGATAGTTGGTCTTTATGCTTCTGATCCCGCGATGGTCGAACCTTCATATCCTGCGTCTGCAACACTCCTGTCCGAACTTATACGCAGCGGAGCATATCAAGCTGCACTGCTTGTTGACAGCCGCTCAGCGGTTATCGCGACCACCGGAGCCGAGACGGTCGGCGCTGTGACCGCTGACGAGGAGGTTCGGCAAGCGCTTGCAACACGCAGCATCGTTACCACAGTGCAGGCAAAAGACCACGATCATGCTCCAAGCCTTGCCATCGCCGGCCCAGTGTTCGTGCACGGCACCTGCGCAGGCGCGGTGAAAGTAATCGTATCCCTCAAGGCAGCTGCCGAACGCTCCCGTGCTGCAGCACGTATGATCGTGTTCTACACCTGCCTGAATGCGCTCATTCTTGTCGGCGTTGGATACTTTCTCATGACGCGCTCGATTGTATCGCCGCTCAAAAAGCTCACCCGACTTACCGAAAATATTGCAGCCGGCGACCCGGGGAAGTTGCCGCTGTTTTTGTCAGAACAAAACGAGATCGGAAAACTGGCAACAGCCATGCGCACCATGACCGAAAACCTCATGCGCGAGCGCGATGCCCTGCAGGAGCAGGCCCGTATGCTGGCAGAAAAAAACGCGCAACTTGAGCAGGCGCATCGGGAGCTGCTGCAGGCAGAAAAGCTTGCCGCCGTCGGCAGACTGTCGGCAGGCATTGCCCATGAAATTGGCAACCCTATTAGCATCATGCTCGGCTACCTCCATATGTTGCAATCCTGTTCGCTCAGCATACAGGAACAGCAGGAATATATAGCGCGGATTCAGAAAGAAACCGAACGTGTTCACGAGATTATCGGCAATCTACTCGCCTTTTCCCAGCCAGAACGTGGCACAGTTCAGAGCTGCAACCTCAACGACATCATCAGGGATGTCTGTACGTTTGTTGCGGGAAAAAGAGACCTGCACAACGTTTCTTTTAAAGTCGACCTTGCGGAGAACCTGCCACCTGTGCTCTCGTATGAACAACTTTTGCGGCAGATGATCATGAACCTTGTGCTCAATGCCCTCGATGCCATGCCCGACGGCGGAACCTTGCATATAACAACCCGAAGCACAGAACCTGCCTCCGTTGTCCTGACCGTAACAGACACGGGGGTTGGCATTCCGCAGGAGCATCTTGATAAGATCTTCGACCCTTTTTTCACCACAAAACAAAAAGGGAGCGGCACCGGTCTGGGGTTGACAAATGTGCACCGAATTGTTGCGCTTTCAGGAGGCCATATCACTGTCAGCAGTACGCCCGGGTCAGAAACAACCTTTACGATCACGCTTCCGGTGTTCTCACCGGCCGGACAAAAGGGATAAAGCGACGGCGCGCGGCGTGAAAAGACAAAAGTCGAGCGAATAAAAACGGAAGAGAGCGACACCGTGTGGCATGATGTTTCCCGAGCAGTGCTGTTTCCGGACATGGCCTCATCAAGTCTTTTTCCATGAGGGCATATGGCGCAGAAGAAAAAAATCTTAGTCATCGACGATGAAGAGAATATGCGGCATTTTCTTTCCGCGCTTCTTACCAAAGAAGGCTATACTGTTATGACCGCGGGAGACGGTGAGGAAGCTCTTGGCCTGCTTGCCGAACACGAGGTTGACCTTATCCTGTGTGATCTCCGCATGCCGGGCATGGACGGACTTGCCTTTCTTGAAGCTGCTCTGCAGCGCGGCATCACCGCCCCGATCATTACCATGTCTGCCTACGGGACCATCGACCTTGCGCTCGAGACCATGCAGCGCGGCGCCTATGACTATATTTCAAAACCCTTCAAGCCGCCTGAAATCCTGCTCACGCTCAAAAAAGCCGAGGAACGGGAACGCCTGCGCCGTGAAAACATGATGCTGCGCCGCGAAGTGCAAACTCGTTACGGGTTTGACAACATTGTGGGCACAAGCACTGCCCTGACGACAGTACTTGAAACCGTGAAAAAAATTGCGCCGTTTAAAAGCTCGGTGCTCATTACCGGCGAGTCCGGAACAGGGAAAGAGCTCATTGCCCGTGCACTACACTGTGCAAGCCCGCGCCGCGACAAAACCTTTCTTGCAGTCAACTGCGGCGCCATCCCCGAGACATTACTTGAAAGCGAGCTGTTCGGCCACAGAAAGGGAGCATTTACCGGTGCAATACGCGATCGCAGAGGCCTGTTTGAGGAGGCGGATGAAGGAACGCTGTTCCTTGACGAAATTGGCGACCTGCCCCTGAACCTGCAGGTAAAGCTGCTGCGCGTCTTGCAGGAGAGCGAGATCCGACGCGTCGGCGATGACCATGCGATTCCGGTTGATGTGCGCGTGATTGCTGCAACATCAAAGCACCTCGACCAGGAAACGGCACAGGGGAGGTTTCGGGAAGACCTTTACTACCGGCTCAATGTACTGCCGCTGCACATCCCGCCGCTGCGCGAGCGGACAGAAGACATTCCGCTGCTGATCGACCACTTCATAAAAAAATACAGTGCCGTTCATGGCCTGCACTGCACCGGCGTCACCCCGGAAGCCTTGCAAGCGATTATGGCGTATGGATGGCCGGGTAATGTTCGGGAACTGGAAAACGTTATCGAACGCGCCCTCATTCTCTCTGAAACTGGCTGCATTGATATTGCTGTGCTTCCCGAGCATATCACCTCGCCGCGGGCTTTGCTCGATCCGTGCAACGAGCCCTTTTCTCTCAAACAGCAAACACGCATGCTTGAGGAACGGCTTATCCGTGCGGCACTGCAGAAAACCAACGGCAACAAAAGCAAAGCCGCAAAACTTCTCGAAATCAGCTATCCGTCCCTGCTGAGCAAAATCGCTGAATATGGTATCGAGGTTCCCCAAACCTGATCACTCCGGTACGAAACGTCAGAACATGGCAGACCTGCACAAACTCTCTGCGGTATGGATACGATGCGCAGCAGCGCTCGGCATCGGTTTCATGCATGCCGCGGTGTGGTTCCTGAATAAAATCGGCTACAAAAACACCCTAACACTTGGTGCACGTGCCGGGGAGCTGTTATACTGGCTGCCCGTCCGGATGAAAGCACGCATTCGACACAACCTCCGGTTTGCACTCGGTGCGCACCTGTCGCGCGAAGATCAGGAACGCATGACTCGGGAGATTATTCGCTCCATAGCGGTCAACTGGTTTGAACTCTTCTATTACGGCGGGCCAAACAAACATATCGTCGAAGACCGGGTTCACTGGGAGGGTATTGAACACCTTGACCGTGCGCTTGCGCGCGGCAAGGGCGTCATTGCCGTCAGCGCACACCTTGGCAATTATCCGATCCTTGCACAGCAGTTCAGCCGGTGGGGCTACCCTTTTGTCATGGTAATCCGCGATCCTGCAAATAAAGTTATCTCGGCCATGTATGCCAAGGGGCGGGAAATGATTGAGCTGCGGTCATTGAGCACCGAACCCGAACGGGTGTTTTACCGCCAGGCACTTGCCACACTGCGCAACAACGGTGTTCTGTGCCTCATCGCCGATGAGAACAAACGCCGCGGCGGTATTTTCGTCGAGTTTTTCGGACATCCTGCATCAACAGCGCCCGGTCCTGCGGCGCTTGCCCTGCGCACCGGCGCCCCGATTATACCGATCTTCATCGTTCGCAACCCCGACACCACACTGCGCGTGGTAATAGAACGCGAGCTTCAGTGGCAGCACCGTGGTGATCAGGAGGGGGATATGCTGGAAATAACCGCGGCGTACACCCGCATTATCGAACACTACGTCAGAAAACATCTCACGCAGTGGATGTGGACCAACTTCCGCTGGCGCACCCAACCCTGGGGACCAAACGATGCGGCAAAAATCAAAAAAAAGCGCCCGATAAAGAAACTTATCAGGCGCCTGCGTGGCATATCGTACCAGGCTGTTGGGAAGAAACAAGAAACCTTTAAAAATGAGTCATCCTTACCTTCCCTGCGATGACCGGAATCCGACGTAACACACGACTCTGCTGCTCACTTTGTTACGATTAAGTCCTTTACCTTAATATTTTTAGGATCAAAGTCGGCAACCAGCCGACCGATCGACATATCGTCAAGCACGCTGACAACCGTTGCGACCCCGAGCACGGTTGAGTCGCTGCCGAGCACCTTGCCGGTCACCGGATGTACGATCGCCTCGCCCTCGCGAAACACGATGAACTTCATATCCTTCTTGATCTTTTGTGCGGTGCCGAAATCAGCATAGATATCCTTTCCGCTGACTTTCACGACCATCCCTTCAAGCAACGGAAAGCTGTGTTTGAACTTCAGTGCAAGACCGCCGGTCAGATAGCGGATCTGGGCAAGCGATTTATCCTGTCCGTACACGTCTTTTGCGTCAAAGAGCGCGGAGGTTTCTGTATTGATCAGACGCGCATAGATCTCGATCGCATCCCGGGTTTCCCGTATCGTCCCCAGCATCACGGCGTCTGCCTGCACCACCTTGCCGACCTGCACTGCTTTTGTCTTGTCAACAAGATCGGTCTGGGCAAGCTTCAGCTCCCGCAGCACTGCCTCAAGCTCGGCGCCGCGGCTGACGATATTGAACCGGTTTTGTTCGGCAAACGATTGAACGAGATTGTCGTACACAATATCGGCAACCGAACTGAGCTCGCCGGTCTTCTCAAGCGGCATGATCGCAAGGCTCATGCGCGATCCGATCTGGTGTACCTTCGGCACCTCACGCACGATGGTAACGGTCTTTGATGCGCTGTTTCCGGCGGCATCCTTCACCTCAATCTTGATGGTGTTCGTGCCTTCGGCAAGTTCGACAAGCTGGTTAAAAAATACGTTTTTGCCGGGCACAATAAGCAGCGGTGTGCCGTTGAGTGCAACGTGTGTAATCTCCTGCATGGCGCTTGCGCTGCCGTCGATGTACATAGTGTCAAAATACACGGTTTGGGTTTCCGTCAAATCCTTAAGATCAATCCTGAAAACAGACCCCGCAGGCTGCGTGACAGCAGCAGTGTACAGGGTTTGGCCGGTGTCCACGACGCCTGACCCGTGAAGTGCAAGACGGATCGGTGCGCGCTGCCATGCAGGGGGCAGCGGAGTGCCGCCGCGGGCAAGCTGCGGCACATATATCAGGCTCATCCGGCCTGACGTCGTGTTACCAACCGCATCGACTGCGGCAAGCTGTATTTTGTTCTCCCCCTCCCGAAGCTGCACCGTCACCGTGTATTCAATCTGGCGTTCTTTGTTAAACGCAAGCACCTGTTCATTGACCTGCAGGCGCGTGATCCCAGTTGCATCGGCAAGAGATCCGCTCAGCACGACCTTGTTGTGGGCAACCTGTTGACCGTCGGTATAGTTCTTGACGTTGATCATCGGACCTTCAAAATCAGCAACAACTCGCACCTTTTTCTCTGTCGTCTTGCCAAGCAGATCGGCGGATTTGACCGTTATCTCATTGAGTCCCTTTTTGAGCTTTATCTCCTTGGCAAAAGCAAGCTGTTTGTCCGAAAGCTCGACAAACAGGGGCTCTTTATTGACCTCGATTTTATGGGCAAATGTATCGTCCTCAACCTTGCCTTCAAGCTTTAGCGAAAAACGGTTGGTGACCTGCCCGTCGCTCACCGAGGCAACAGAAATGTGTGGCGGTGCGGTGTCGGCGTTTGCTTGCTGGAGCAGCGCACGCCGCACTTCATTCAGGTAATGTTTTGCCTTGCCGCTTTCGGCCTGCGAAAGCGATGTCTCCAGTTCCCGCTGTGCTTCTTCATAACGCCCAAGATGATAGTAGGCAACTCCCAGATCACGGTGGGGAAAGTAGTCGATGAAATGAAGTCCGTAAGTACGAGCGCGGCGCTGGTCTTTGTCGCGCTGTTTGAGTGCCTGCAAAAAATCCGCAACCGCCTCGTTCCAGAAACCGCCCTCGGAAAACGAAAGCCCCCGTTCATAGAAATTCCACCAGCGCTCACGAAACAGCCCCTTCACCACCCCGTACTGAACCCCGTCTTTTGTGTACCGTGGATCAGGCGGCGTATTGCAGCTTAATAACAGGGCAAGCGCTGCCAACACAAGAGACCTTAGCAGATATTGTGGTATCACGGTTCCCCCATGTCTTTAAAAATGGTAAATCATAGAAACATAGATTGAATGCTCATCGACGTCGAAAGTCGGTTTCCCCTGACCGCGGGCAAGCATATCGCCGCGCACATCACGGCCAAACCGGTAGATATAGGCGCAGTCAAGCACGGCAGGCCCGATTGACACGCCGGTCCCAAGACTCACGCCGTAAAAGTCATCGTTGTGTTTGGTTGAGGGTTCCGGATCGTAAAATACCCCGAACCGCAGCGGTATAATCGTCTTTTCAAGCACACATAGGTATTCGCCGCCAATACGCACCTGCGTCGTGTCGTGGATACGTGCATCGCTGCGTCTGCCGCCGGTAATGGGGCTTGTCTTCCGGCCCTGTGACCTCACCCAATAATCAGACCAGTTTGTCCGGTATATATCAGCTGCGATGGTGAACGCATCTGAAAGCCTGAAGGCAATCCCGATACCGTAGGACATCGGAAAGTGCATTTCGACATTTTCCCGTCTGCGATACGGCACCTGCGGAATTGGCGACATCCGGTCATAGGCAGCCGTACTCCATATGGTGGTCCGTCTCCTGACCTCACCGGTAAACGGTGTTTTCACCACCCCCCCTATCGTGACCATTTGATTGACGTGCCACAGAAACCCGAAATTCATATTAAAGCCGCGGAAATGTTTATTCGTCTCACGGGTAACGATCCTGCCGGTTTGCTTGAGTATGGTGGTGGGGTTCACGTGGGCCGAGACCGCATATTTGGTTACCCGCTGGGATTTCCATTCATTGTCATATCCCAGATCGTCGGTCCAAAAATTGAGCGTCATGCCCACCGAGAGCTGCGGCGTTATCTGGATCGCATACGCAGGGGCAAATGCCTTGAGGGCGCCGGTCTGCCGAAACGATTCGTGCAATTTGGCATGCGTAAAAATACCGGAAGAACCCAAGCTGTTGAGTTCTTCGGTATACTCAAGATCAGTATAAAAGTCATAGAGCCGCTGGTAGTTAATCGAGACGATCATGTTTTTGTCAAACGCCCTGAACGGATAAGCGATGCTGAAATAGTTGAGATCTTCGCGGTAGATTTCGGTTGTTCCGTCCATGCCGCGCTGGATGCTGAAATCGAGCTCCTTGCGCCGATGCTGAAAGGTGAAGACAAACGAAAATTCCGGCCGCTCAAGTTGCATCAGGCCGCCGGGGTTCCATGAGGCCGCGGTTGCATCGTCGGCAATCGCAATAAAAGCCCCTCCCATGCCCATGGCACGGGCACCGGATCCGACAGGGTTAGGCGATGCGTTGATGGATGTTTGCTGGAATAGATACGTCTGCTGGGCAAATGCCGCTTCACATGCAAGCACAAGCACAGCAAAAATGGCAGGCACAATGAATCGCACTTTCAAACAGAACCCCCTTCCTATATGCTCGGTATCTCCTGCCCATTTTCATCGTTCCCGGTGCACGGCGATGAACACAGGGCATGCGCAGAAGATCCTGCACTCGGTCATGCCTCAAGCAGCGTGACGTCCGTACTTTTTTGTAAAACAAAGTGCCTGCAGAGAAGCAGGTTCACGTTTTTGATACCGTACGCGGACGGTTGTAAATATATTATAGTATAGAGAGAGCTGTGCGGGTAACTTTTTTCTAGTGTCCCCCGCCGCCCATTTGTTCTACCTTCATGCCCGGCTTCAAGCCCGCAGCATCACCTGCAACAGTGGCAAACGCCTCGGCACGGCTTACCGCAGCCACGGTCAGAACCTGCGGTGCAGCGGTCCCGGCCTGTCCGACAACGCCAAACCGCATGCCGTCAGTCACACCGACATCGGCGCCGATATTGAGCACCACCTTGTCGCCCTCGATACGGGCAATAATGCCCCGCAGTGGATATCCTGCCGTAAGGCACTCTTTGATCTTCTGCACCGCATCACGGGCAAGCGCGTCAATATCCCTGCCCGATACCGTCACCGCGCCTTTGAGCAGCGTCGTTTCGGTATCGACAAGGCGCATCATTACCTGTGTCTGACCGCCCGATCGCATGATCGTGCCGGAGAGAATCACCCGCGCATTTATAATCTTCCCGAGCTGCAGTGCCGTTGCCGGATCCACAAGCGCTGTCGAGCCGAGTTTCAGCTCGGCGAGCAGCTTATCCAACAGTTCCCGCTCAACAACCTGCACCGCACCAGCGTCCTGCAAAAGCGAACTGGTGCGCAGGAGAAAGTACTCGTCTTCGCCCTCGCGTTCTGCAGGAGCGCCTTTCGCCACAAGCGTCAAGAAACTTACGGTGAGCGGCTGCGAGGTCCATGGATCGCGTTCCGGCCTTTTGACGGCGCCCGTCTTGAACGACGCAGCAAGCTCGCGCACCAGCTCGTCGATGCGCTGTTGCCGCGCATTATCCTCCTGTTGCTGTTGCCGGCGCTGGATGTCGGCAAGCATTACTGCAGCGATGGTATCGCCCGGTTGGGAACGTGTCGCCTTCTGCAAAAGGTCAAGTGCGCCGGCCGTGTTGCCGGTCTGCTGCATGGCATAGGCTTGGTTTGCAAGTATCTCCGCACTGTCGGGATGTTCTGCTGCCGCCTGGGCATAATATTCAGCTGCCTTCTGCATATCGCCGCGCACCGAATAAATCCTGCCGATACCGTTGCATGCCTGTGCATGCTGCCATGAAATCGGGCTCCGAGGTTCTGTGGCGACGGTAAACTCCCTGAGCGCATCATCAAGGGCGCCCTGCGAAAAGAGAATGCTGCCTTTGATGACATGGGCATACGGGGTCTGGGGTGTCTGCGAACACAGTGCAAGTGCGGTTGTGGTATCCCCACGTGCCCATGCGACAGCGGCAAGTCCTTCTGAGCGGTGGGGAGTGTCCTGCGGCAGGGACGCAAACAGCGCCTGCGCCTCATCGCTCTTGCCTGAATGCAACAGTGCGTATGCCTGATGATACGGGTCAGCTCCGGGCGGCTGTTTGCCGGTGCGCTGCACGACCAGCACGAGCGCAGCAAGTATGACGAGCGCCGCGGCAAGAGCCACTGCTTTGTAACGCCGCCGTGCCGGCTGTGAAAAACTTACGGTTTCTTCCGTGCCGCTGCGAAGTCGCGCGGTCTCCGGCAGAGGTTGCTGTGCTTCACCCACATTGTCATTGGACGGTTCCTCTGCTGCTTCATAGTAGCTGACACTCGGATCGCCGTAGAGCATGTAACTTGCCCACACGATCGTATCTTCGCCGTATTGCCTGATCAGCGCATGACGTGCCTTCCGTACCGCTTCTCCCACTGCTGCCCCTGCAGCAATAGCAGAGTAAAACGCCACGGCAAAATCAGCGCCCGGCTCATCCAAAATCTCCCAAAACGTGCCGACATAATGCTGCACACCCGCGAGCAAAAACGCATTGGCGAGGCCAAATATCTTCTGGTTGTAGCCTGATCCGAGTTTCCAGGCCTGTGTCTGGCCGCTCTGGCAGGCATTACAGAAAACAAGCGCCGGCATAGGACGTCCGCCGATGAGCTTGACGATATCGGCGCTGGTAAACTTCCCGCCTGCAAGCATCCATCCGCTCCGCGATGGTTCTTCGGTGTCATAGTCTGCATGGCCGGCGTAGTGGACAATGTCGAAATTCCGTATTTTTTCCATGAGGTATGCGGCAGATACCGAACCGGTCCGTTGGTTGGCACTGATAAAGGACGGGTTTTGATCAAGCTGTTCCCTGATGCGCCTCCCCTCGGCCCCGGCATTTGGCAGGTCGCCCCGCGGGTCGGCAACGATCAGCATCTTAAGCGGTCGCGCAAGGACGCGCTGACGGATGGCCGCAACGGAGCCGCGGGTCTTAACAATCCTACCCATGTTATACTTCTGGCACAAAAACTGTTCGCCGTCGTATAAGAGCTCCCACGGGATTTGTACCAGCGTATCTTCAATATAGACGATCAAATCTTCGACCGCGGCACTGCGCAGCGCCTCCTTTGCCTTTGCCGAGAGCAGCGTGTCAAACAAGACCTGCCCCACATCTCTGAGTTTTGCAAGAATTTCTTTGGAAACCTTGCCGCGGGTATTGGCGCGGTTAAGAAGCGACGTAACCTCCTGACACAAAACATCTATGTCGCTAAAGGTTATCCGGAGCTCCTCGTATGGCCGGATAGTCGTGCCACCCCGCGCACTCTTTTCTGCGGCAGTGATGCGCAACAAATCCTGATCTCGGGTGATGTCGATCTCAAGACACCGGCGATGGTCGCGGCGCGGTGCGGGTGCAGCCTGTGCCGCGGCCGTGGATCTGGTAATACCGACAAGCGTATCTTCATCCGACCACACCACGCGGTACACCTCGATGGGTTCTTCTTTGCCCTTCACCTTAGTTTGCCGCAGATATCGGCAAACGATATCGTCGGTGGTGCGTACCTCCTCATAGATGGCGGCGGATACCAAAATCTGGTCGGGTTCAGCGAGCGATTCAACCCGGGCGGCAACATTCACCACATCACCGTAGATATCGTTCTTTTCCACCAGCCCTTCCCCGGTATTGATACCGATACGGATATGAATTTGTGCCTTTTTATCTCGTGCCGTTTGGTTGTATTCATTGAGCCGTTGCTGCATGCGGATCGCGGCACGCACGGCATCGAGCGGGCTTTCAAACGCGGCCATTATCGCATCGCCGATGGTTTTGACAACCCTCCCGCCCTGCTCGGCGATGATCGGAAACAGCATCTCGTTGTGCTTCTGCACCATGAGACGCCCTTCGATATCACCGTATGTTTCGAAAAAGGTCGTTGACCCTTTGATATCGGTGAACATCACCGTGACGTGCTGTGAGAATTTGTTCTTCAGCTCGGCGTCAAGCCGCTCGCGTTCACGGAGCAGCTTCTCGATTGAGGTTTCTTCCTCGGATGCGGTGCTGTAAGGATTCTGGTCTCTTTCCTGTTCCATATCGTTACTCCTTGATGGAAAGCCGCATGGTCCCTAAAGCGGCCCGATGATCGCGTATGATAAGCCGGTAGGTCCCAAACGCAATCTGTTCAAACAGCGCCTCACCGCGCACCGCGACAAACGAAGCAATTTCCCGCTTGCCCGTGTACAGATCAATGCGCACACCGTGAACACGGGCTCCGGTTCGCGGATGCAGGGCGACCGTCCGGATATCGGCCCGGTGCGGCCCTGTCTTCTCAACTTCAACAACGAGTCTGATGTTCGGAAACGTCTTTTCCACAACAATCAGGTTTTTTGAAATCGCCTGCCGCCTGCCGCGCACATACACAAGCGAGGGGTGGTGGAAACTGATATAACTGTCAAGCCGGCGCACCATAAGGCCAACCTGCCGCACAAGGCGCCTGAAAAAACGAATAACAAGAGGTTGTGGTGCGCGCGGGATGTGCCCCCGCAGAACGTCATATGCCGCCTGTGGCACCGGCATGCCGTGGTCTGCCTCAGGCGTGGCATGCAACGCGGCTACCGTACACAGCGTTCGCCCGCAGCGCGAGCAGAGTGCACAATGCCGCTCGACCGCCTCGCGGCTGCGGTCGCTTAAAAGCCCCTGGACATATTCCCCAAGCGTTTCCTCACCGGGACACCCATCAGAGACGCCGGTTGCAAAATACCACCGAATATACTGGGAGATGCGTTCTGACATGGTACCGTTATTCATGGGAACTGGTTCTGGCACACACGGGTTATCTATAATTTCTATCTCTATAGACGATTACGTATCGCCGCTCTTGCACATCTTTTTGCGCAGCGCCTCTTTGAGTTTTTCCCGCAGATAGTTACCGCGGCTGTAGACGGCATTGGGTGTGGTATGGAACAGGTGTGCTATGTCCGCAGGCGGCACTTCCTCATAATAGAGGAGCCTCAAAAAGAGCCGGTCGCCCGGGGGAAGATCATCGATGAGCTCCTTTAAAATTCGTTTCTCTTCATCCTCCACAAGCTGTTCGTCTACAGAAAGATTGAGGGTGAGCGTGACA
This sequence comes from Thermodesulfobacteriota bacterium, assembly GCA_026415325.1. GTDB lineage: Bacteria > Desulfobacterota > WTBG01 > CAIYCZ01 > CAIRTM01 > JAOAHH01. Next base: position 15,523 of record JAOAHH010000097.1, read on the forward strand.
TCTGCCCGACGGCCGGCATCCTCTCCGGAAAGTGAGACGAGGGTCTTTTGCCGTTTGAGATAATCGATTGAAGCTCTGACGGCAATAACCCGAATCCAGGTGCTGAGCGAGCAGCCGTTTTTCCCCTCATACTGCCGCAGTTTTCTACCTCCGTTTTCCATCAGGGAAAGAAATATCTCATTATGTAGGTCTATAAGCTCGTCAGGCATCGCACCCGTTGGATGCACCACCGTCTGGATGGCATAATACACGAGCGGGGAAAAACGCTTGATAAAGGTTTCCCATGCGTGCGGATCGCCGTTGAGACATTGGTCGAGCAGTTGTTTGTCGGGATCGATTGCCATGCCGTGTCCGGCGCCCTGCAGGGCGCCGGCCCCTTACGGATAATGTATATCACGAAGGTTGAGCTGTATACAGCGCTCGCCGTTGAACGTTGTAAACTGCGGTACAAACGCGAGCCGTATAACACTGTCTGACGGCACACCGCGAAGCCCCATATTAAACCCAATGGCCTGAAAAAAAAACCGATCATGTTTGATCATGAGCTTCAAATGTCCGTTGCCGACAACTTGGGCGTCGTAATGTTTGATCGACCGGGTGCAGAATATCGGTTCGGGATTGCCCGGTCCAAACGGCGCGAGCGTCTCAAGTTCCTCAAGAATATCCGCGGAAAGACACGCAAGCTCAACTTCTGCGTCGATGGTAAGTACGGGAATAAGATCCTTTCCTGCCCGTTCCGTACGGACGATATCAATAAACGCATCCCGAAATGCCTCGAGCTGCTCCAAGGAGACCGTAATCCCTGCAGCATCACGATGCCCGCCAAAAGCTGAAAGCAGTCCGCTGCACTGCTTAAGTGCACGGTACAGATCAAACCCCTCAACGCTGCGCGCCGATCCTTTCCCCTCCTTGCGGGCAGCATCAACTGCAATCAGAATAGCGGGTCGGTTAAACTCGCTGCTCAGCCGTGATGCGCACAGGCCGACAACGCCCGGGTGCCAGTGTTCGGAATACAGCACAAGCGCATCGGGAAGAGCATCCAGCCCCTGCAGCATGGTGCGTATCTGTGCAAGGATGGTTCGCTCGATCTGTTGGCGCCGGGTGTTGTCTTCGTCAAGCGCGCGCGCAAGCTCCACCGCCTCATGTTCGTCCTGTGCAAGCAGGAGACGCACCGCTGCCGATGCATCGGCAATCCTGCCCGATGCATTCATGCGCGGTGCAAGCCGATATCCAACCAGAGATGCCGTAACCGGACTCTGGCCGATGCCGCAGATCTTCTTGAGCGCATGGATACCCGGACGTCCTCCTTCACTCAGTACTTCAAGCCCGTTTTTGACAAGAACCCTGTTCTCGTCGATCAAAGGCACAACATCGGCAATAGTGCCGAGTGCCACAATATCAAGGTAGCGTTTCAGATTGGGCTCACCGTTGACCCATGACCCCATCTCGCGCATGCGGCGCCGCAGCGCCATAATCAACTTAAAAGCCACTCCGACACCTGCCAGCCCTTTGAACGGATACGCGCATGCAGGCTGCTTGGGATTAATCAGCGCATACGCAGGCGCCAAACGTTCCGGAGGTTCATGATGGTCGGTAACGATAACATCAATCCCCAACGAGGTGGCATACGCAACCTCATCTACATCACCACTCCCGCAATCAACGGTAATGATAAGGCGCACCCCGTGAGCGGCAAGAGCCTCGATCGCGCCGCGGTTCAGCCCATATCCGTCCTCCACCCTGCTTGGCATGTAAAACTGAACATCGCCGCCCGCTTCTCGCAAAAAGAGAACGAGCAGCGCGGTTGCCGTAATCCCGTCCACATCGTAATCGCCGCAGATACAGATGCGTTCACGGCGCGAAAGCGCTGCAAGCACGCGGTCAACCGCGCGTCCCATATCCTTCATGAGAAACGGAGAATGTAAATCGGCAAGTCGGGGCGATAGGAATTGCCATGCCGCATCCGCTGTATCAATGCCGCGGTTGATAAGCACCTGTGAAATCAAGGGTGATATATTGAGTGCGCGGGCAATGCTTAAGCTGAGTGCCTCATTGCATTGTCGGATTACCCAGCGTTTTGCCACTCCCGGTATGTGTTTTTGATCATGCAACATGGAGATTTATTGGGTCGGATGGCTTTTGTTATCCCCATATTAGCAAAGCGCGGAGGAAAGTCAAGACGCTCAATTTTTTATCCGATTGCCATGACATCTGTGATAGGATTAAAAATAAACGTTCCCAGTTAATGGTGGCCGTTGGGGTCACCATGCGAGATCGCTGCTTTTTGCCCGAAAGTCACGATTGCAGAATCGAGCTCTGGAGCATAAGCAGCGAACGGCAAAAAACAGAAAAAGATTTCTTCTGCTCATTGTTCACCATTTACCGCTCGCGTTTTATAATACGCGAACAATAAAACACAAAGCCAGAAGCAAACAGAAAGGGAGATAGAATGCATCAGGCACGGCCACCTGCATGGAATACCCTGGAACGACATGTCAAAAAACTCAAAACTCTCCGTATCCGCGATCTGTTTCGGGAAGATCCGAAACGGTTCGAAACCTTCCATGTTGAAGCCGCAGGGCTTCTGCTCGACATCTCGAAAAACTTGCTCACCGAAAAAACGCTCGGATTGCTCATCAAACTCGCAGATGAACGCTACCTTGACGATTGGATTGTAAAGATGTTTTCGGGCAGCCGCATCAACATCACCGAAAACCGGCCGGTGCTGCATACAGCGCTGCGCAACCGTACCGGGGCACCGGTCTACGTTGACGGCAAGGATGTGATGCCTGCGGTGACCGCGGTACTTGCCAAGATGCGTTCATTTACCGACACTGTGCGCAGCGGCTCCTGGCGCGGTTTTACCGGAGAACCGATCACGGACATCGTTACGATCGGCATTGGCGGTTCCCATCTCGGTCCGGCCATGGTCACCGAAGCTCTGACACCCTATGCGCGGCGTGATCTTCGCATGCATTTTGTTTCAAACATCGACGGCACCCATATCGCCGAAACCCTGCGTTCCCTGCAGCCCGGCCGTACCTTATTTATCGTTGCCTCCAAAACCTTTACCACACTAGAAACCATGACAAACGCCGCGACCGCGCGTGCATGGTTTCTCGAGCACGGCGGCACCGAAAATACGATCGCGCGCCATTTTGTTGCACTGTCAACCAACACCGATGCGGTGCGTGCTTTTGGGATCGATCCTGCCAATATGTTTGAGTTCTGGGATTGGGTGGGCGGCAGGTATTCGGTCTGGTCAGCAATCGGGCTGCCGGTAGCGCTGGCGATCGGATTTGACCGATTTGAAGAATTCCTTGCCGGGGCACACGCTATGGATGAGCATTTTAAAACAACCCCGTTCAGACACAATATGCCGGTGCTCCTTGCGCTGGTCGGCATTCTCAACATCAACTTCTTCGGCTATACGAGCCATGCCATTCTCCCCTATGACCAGTATCTGCGCAGGCTGCCCGCCTATTTGCAGCAGCTTGAAATGGAATCAAACGGCAAGCAGGTACAACGTGACGGCAATCCGGTATCCTACGCAACAGCTCCGATCATCTGGGGCGAGCCCGGCACCGATGGGCAACATGCCTTTTATCAGCTTCTGCACCAAGGCACCCTCATTGTGCCAGCAGATTTCATCGTGCCGGTCAAAAGCCACAATCCGGTGGGAGAGCACCATCGGCTGCTGCTGTCAAACTTTTTTGCCCAGACGCAGGCCTTGATGAACGGCAAAACGCTCGACGAGGTAACAGAAGAGCTTCGCCGCTCGGGAGTAGCGGAGAGCATCATTGAACAGCTTGCACCACATCGGGTATTTCCGGGCAACCGGCCGAGCAACTCCATTATGTTTGAAAAACTCGATCCCTTCACGCTCGGTGCTCTGCTCGCGCTATATGAGCACAAAGTTTTTGTGCAGGGTGTAATCTGGAACATCTGCTCCTTTGATCAGTGGGGTGTGCAGCTCGGGAAGGATCTTGCAACAAAAATTTACCCCGACCTCATCGGACCGGAACCAGTTGCAGCGTACGACAGTTCGACCAACGGGCTCATTGCCTACTACAAAAGGCTTCGGGAATCGTGATGCGTGCGGCGTAAGGTAATTAGCTGCCTGCTTTACGTTTTCTGTCCCCCCTTTGCCGCCTCACGTATTGTCCTGCAGCCGTGAAGCAATAAGGCTGAGCAGGGTTTTGATAAACGGCACCTGATCATAGGCGCTGCCGCTGGTCACCACACGCAGATCAGGCCGCATCACCAGCGTTCCGTGATCCATGCCATGAAACACGGCATACAGTGCCTCGGGCATGGGGAAAATGCCGCCGTAGGTATTCACCGCGCCGTCGTTCGGATGGCGTTCAGCTTCCCACTTTTCTTGCGCCGTGTACACCAGCAAATTGATACCGACCCGCAGGTACGGCAGCACCGATGGCACCCGACAGCAGATCGAGACAAGCGGCATGCGTGCTGCAATGCTCCGGAGCGCATCGCGGACCGCCGCTGTCGTCGATCCGTCTGCGGTATTCCGACCGGCAAGATAATAGCCGGTGCGATAGCGTGCGGTGATGAGCGCAAGATGGGTAGCATCGTCGGCAATGTAATCTTCAGTGCTGACCGCCCCATCTCCGGCTCTGGTAAGCACCTGCTGGATATATTCGCCGACGGGATCAGGGCTGTTCAACCCTTCAGTAGCGGCCTTTTTTTCAAGACGGCGCTCGTTGCTGAGATTGCCCTGTAAAAAACTGTTTAAAAAGACCGCCGCTGCGATCCTGCGGAGCACCGATGCTTTTTTCTCATCGCTCCATGACCTCACACGGGTACGGCTGAAGAACTTCCATTCTGGCATACCCGGTCGGTGACCGTTGCACAGCTCAACAAGAAAATCGCAGATATTGAGTCCGCCAAAGCTGTGCCCGATCAGGATAAAACGCCGTGTCCCGTTGTCGAGCTGCTCGATAGTGCGTGCGATAAGGTCGAGCTTGCCGATGCGGTCACCGATCCGTGTCGGGCCTTCCGGCGCAAAATAATCAAGTCGCGTGACAGCAATGCCATGCGCAGCAAGCACACTTTCATAGGTTCGAAATGTGCCGAGCAGCGTGTTATACAATGTGCGGAGTGCATCAGGTTCCGGACAGATATAGTTGTCAAGAAACGCTTCGACGTCGCGCCGTGTCGTCGGGTTGCGGTCAAAAAAAGCGCTGAGCTCGACCGGCAGCGCACCCTCTTCACAGTAGCGCAACAGCTCGCTTGCCGCGTCAAACTCACCACCGGGTATCAGGATAACATGGTAGGATCTGAGGTGTGCCGCGGTCTGCTCACTAAAAACGACATCATGCAGGGTATTCGCGATGATCCGAGACCACCAGGTGCTGTTATCGGCATTGACGCGCATTCCTGCGTGCAGCGCCCGGGTAATATCGATTCCGGTTCGGTCAAAAACGATGCCAGAGCCGCCTGCACCGGCACAGCGAAGGCTTACCCCACAGGCGACCACTGCGAGCACCATACCGACGAATATGCTGCCGAGTGTGCGGCGCCGTGATGATCGGGATTGTAATAGGCACGGAGAAGTCATGGCATGCGCTGGAAAACGGAAGAACATGCCCTGCGCGCTACGGTTTCGTATACCGCAGCAACCTTTTTGGTCTGTTGTTCTAGATCAAAAAGCCGGAGCGCCTTTTGGCGGGCGTTTTCAGCCATCATACAGCGCCGGTCGGGATGTTCGATCATGAACAGCATGGCCCGTGCTAATGCTTCGGGTGTATCCTCGATAATCAAGCCGTCAACACCGTTGGTGACCAGTTCGGGCAGTATGCCCCGCTCAGAGGCAATAACGGGAATGCGCAGCGCCAATGCCTCGCGCACCGCCCGGCATGAGCCGTCGCTTCCCGGTACGAGAAAAACCTTGAAATTCAGGCAAGCAAGCGTCTGGGGAAACTCTTCCTGTACATAACCGGTGAAAATGATATTCGGCCGGATGCCCATGGCCTGTGCGGGTTTAACTGCAATATCCTGCATCGCCGTGCCCCTGCCGATGATCATGAACCGAAAGTTGGGGAACTCCCTGATGACCATCTCAAGCGCCTGCAACAGCACCTCAAACCGGCGATGTCGCTGGACCCGTGCCACAATGCCGCCGACCACTGCTTCCTCTGACAGATTATAGCGGCTGCGGTTGCTCTGCACACGGTCAGGGTGAAACCGTTCAAGATCAATCGGCACATCGATCTTCCATACCTTGCGCGCTGACAGGTACCGCCGGCCGATAACCTGCTCGCGCGTCCGTTCGGATATGGTGATGAGACCGTCGGTCATGGCGCCCAACAACAACCGCGTTCTCAACCCCTCCGATACTCCGGCACCCTCGTACAGGGTTCTGACAACAGCGCTGCGCGAACCTGTCAGCCGCACTGCCATGCCCGCAAGGAGATGGTCGTTATGCAAATGGGTGTGCACGATATCGAACCGCTCCTGTTGCACAAAGCGACACAACCGCGGCAGGTCAACAACATTTTTGCGAAGCGCAAAGTGCTTGCTCAGATAAAACCGCAAAATCGGATCAATGCCCGCCTGCCGAGCGCGTGCCGCAAGCGAATCAGGTGCTTCGGGCGGGGGCGGTGCGCAGGCGAACACAACCGTATGCCCCTGTCGCTGCAATTCCCGGCTGAGGTTTAGGGCATGCTCTGCGGGGCCCGTCCATTTCCAGTTGCTGTACAGGTGGAGAATTTTCATGTTCGATTTATGCAGGTCATGAGCAGTGGAGACCGTACGGTGCGGTATTCTTCCGTCTGGTGATTGCAAGAATACGTCGGTAATATTTTTTCCGCTGCGGCCACAGGGCGGTTTCTTTAGCGTAAATACGGAAAAATTGCAAGCGGTCGCGCACCGTAATGCTCGCTGCAACCGATGCGTTAATCTGGGCAAGGGTGCGTGCACGCTTGCGGAAGGAAAGCCTGCGATCAAAGGACACACGGTCAAGATCGACAAAGTAAAAACGCCACCCATGTTCACGATCAGGGACAACCAGGATGTTGTTCGACTTCAGGTCTGCATGGTAAATGCCCTGCTCATGCAACCGCCGGATGGTTGTGGCAAGTGAAGCGATGAATGCGGCCTTATGATCGCCAAACCCTTCTGCCAGGACATATTCGTTAAGCTCCTGCGCCGCACTGATCCACCGGGTGATAAAATAGGTCTCCCGCACATACGGACCGATCCGCTTCTCAACGAGAGCAAGCGGCTGTGGCGTATCAAATCCCCGAACTAAAAGGCCATGCGCTGCCCGCCAGCTTTTGCGTGCCCGGGTCGGGCAGACAAGCTGTTTGAGACCGTACTGAAGCCCTGCCGATCGGTAGCCTTTCACGCACACAGGGTCCCCGCCTGAAACCTCATGGAGGGTAAGACGCGATTTTGATGCCTGTTTCACAACCCGTGCTTCTTCGCGCCAGTGCTCCCGGATCATGCAGCATGCAGCCGCATAGCCAAAATCCCTCCTCCCGAAATAAGATTCAAACAGCCCGCACCGTTTTTCAAAAACGGTGCTGTTTTTCATGCAGCGTTTGCTTCTGCTGCGAATCCGCCGTCGTTCAAGTGCCTGCTGCCGATGGACAATGCACCGGCTGAACTCGGTCCACATGGCGGTCGATCCGAACCGCACCGCGCAGTACGTCTGCAAAAACAAAAGACGCTCCCGCTGCGAAGCGCTTACCGAAGAGCACAGTTGTGCAAGGTCGGCAACGGCCATCCAGTGCGGGAGCAGGGGCAGAAAGAGTGCGCGGTGGAGGTCAACACAGAGCAGTGCACCTGCTGCAGGCCCTGCCGTGCGAACAAGAATATTGCCCGCATGGAGGTCGCGATAATACAGCCGCTCGCGGTGCAGTGTTGCAACCAGACGGCCAAGCGATGCGGCAAGCCGTCGGCGCTCAAAACGCGTCGGCTGATAGTGCAGAAGGTACTCATGCAGTGGCGCTGCCGGTGCAACTGACTGTGCCACCAAAAAGCTGTCGCGCAATATGCCGAATACGCGGCGTTCGGCATAGGCAAGGGGACGTGGGCTGGGGATGCCTCTTTGTTCACCAGCGCACAGCATTCGCCACTCTCGCGCTGCTTTGGAAGGCAGCAGCAGGTATTTTACGGCATCACGGATGCCCCCGCGTTTATAGCGTTTGACAAATACCTCAGGGCAATCGCTCCTCCCGGTGGACAGGAGGACAGAGGTCCTGATAAAGTTATCCCGTACCACGCTTACCGCATTGTCGGTTTTGCCTCTGCGAAACTGCTCTACCGGCCCGTCGGTGTCAACAAGCCATGCAGCGCCCTCGCGAACCTTCCAGATAATGTCATCATGGCGTATAATTTGTGTCATAGCGGATGAACGCTTACAAGCAGGTGCATAGGATGCAGATTAGTGTTCAGCGCTGTGTCGGAGCACGGTAAATTCCCACAGTTTGGCGTATTTGAGGAATACGTAATATGACGAGAGCACGGCAATGATAAAGCCGGGCATGCCGTCTAAAAAACCCCGTTTCCAGACGTAGGTCTCGATGAACTTAAGCGGAGGCCGCACCAGCATGTCGATAATACGTGCATTCCTTCCCTGCCGGTGCCACTGTGATGCAGTGATACGGGAAAACGAATCAATGGTTTTTAGTTGCTGTGAAATATCCCGGTACACATAATGATACAAATGTCCTTGACAGTGCCCCACAGTGCCGTCGACAACGAGTTTGTCGTGCGGATCCATGCCCGTCCATCGTCCGCAGCCGCGCCGCACGAGCCTAAGTTTGCGGTCTGGATACCACCCCCCATGCCGGATCCATCTGCCTAGATAAAAAGAGAGTCGTGGAAACGTGTACCCGTCTGCGGCATGTGCGTTGCTGATCACGGTCCGTACCTCATCGGCAGCTTCGGGTGAAAGCCGCTCATCTGCATCCAGACACAATACCCATGAGCCTCTGGTCTGTTCAAGGGCATACTGTTTTTGGGCAACATGCCCGGGCCACGGCCGCTGGATTACACGCTCGGTAAACTCCCGACAGATGGCAACCGTTGTATCGGTGCTGCATGCATCCACAACGACAATTTCATCCGCCCATGCAACACTTGCCAGGCAGTCACGGATATTGTGCTCTTCATTGAAGGTGATAATCGAGACGGAAAGCAGCGGAGTTGTCATGGTGTTAGCGCTGGTAGTGAAATCGGCGCGGTCGCTGTTGCTATGGCAACGGATCTGCCGGTGCGGCTTTTTTCTGTTTCATATATGCGATCATAATATCGATCGCCTTGATAACATTGACTTCACTGATATCCTTGATGCAGTCGCGTTTTTGGCACCGGTATTTCCTGCACGGACTACAGGGCATCTCTTTTCTCACGATAATGTGCGGCGTACGCGCATACGGCTCATTGACCACATGATCGGTCGGGCCGAACACCGCAACCACTGGGATACCGACAAAAGCGGCCAGATGCATCGGTCCGGTATCGGAGCCGAGAAACACATCGCTACTGCCGAAAACCGCGGCAAGTTGACAGAGATTATGCAGTTCGGGGGCAATGATCGCGCGGTACTTCATCATACCGACGATTTCCTGTACCATCTCGATTTCACTGCCCGCCCATGTAAAAATGACCTGCGCAGCACTTCCTGCAATCGCCTGATCCGCAACCACCGCATAACGGTAGGGTTCCCAGCGCTTGTACGGCGTGTCCGGGCTGGTACCCGGATGGATTGCGATCACGGGACGACGCCGGTCGATCTGGTGCTGACGGAAAAACTGCCGCACGTATTCCCGATCCGGTTCCGGCACATGGATGATCGGACGTTCATGCGCCGTGTCGAGCCCCATTTTTTTGAGCAACGCCAAATTACGCTCGATCCTGCTAATGCGCGGTTTGCCGAGGGAAAACCGGCGGTTAGTGAACAGAAAATTACCCTCCTTGCAATCGCCGCGCGCAAACCCCACACGGTCAGGGGCGCCGCTAAGCAGACTGATAAGTCCGCTCTTAAAAAGCCCGTGGAAATCAATGACAAGGTCAAAACGGTTTGTGCGGATACTCCGGATAAACGAGGCAAATTCGCGCATACCTTCGCCGAACGTGCGGATTGAAGCAAACTTGCTGAGCAGGCTCTTTTTCGGGAAGAGAAACACCTCATCAATTGAAGGCTGTGCTGCAAGCAGGTCGTAGGCCCCCTCCTCGACAACCCAGCCGATATAGGAGTTTGGGAAGTGCCGTTTGAGCACTTGCAGCGCGGGCAAGACGCGGAGCACATCGCCGATCGCGCTTAACCTGATGATGAGAATCCGTTTTGGGGCTTGTGTCATACTGTATCCCGTCTGAACATCGTATTGTTCTCTTACCAAGAACGCAGACAAATGGCAACTGGAAAGACCCTGCATGGTGCCGGCATCATCGTTGACAGGGTGTCGGGCTTGTGTTAAAGACTCGATACGATTGACCGGAGCAGGAGATATGCATGACACTTGCCGATGTGCAGCGGATTACCAATGCCGTCGTGCTTGTCGGCGAAGACAAGCTCGATCTCTCGGTAACAACTGCTTTCAGTGCAGATCTGATGAGCGATGTCCTTGCCTTTGCACGGCCCGGCTGCTTGCTGATTACCGGGCTGACCAACGCCCAATCCGTCCGCACCGCCTATGCGCTTGATATCGCTGCAATTCTGGTGTGCCGGGGCAAAATGCCGCAGCCCGAGGCTGTTGAGATTGCCCGGGAGCTGCATATTCCCTTGCTTGCCACGCCGTATATCATGTTTGAAACCTCCGGCCGCCTTTTCCAAAACGGCATGGTCGGCTGTATCAAGGATATTCCTCACCGTCACCATGATATTGTCGGGCTCGGCGCAACCGCCTCGGAATCGTTTCAGGTTCGCGGCAAGCATTTTGACGAAGCAGGTCGGGTATCCAACAACATCAAAAAGCGTCTGCGCGAACAGGGCATTCCCGAAGAAATCGTTCGCCGTGTCGCAGTGATTGCGTTCGAAGCAGAAGTAAATATCATCTGCTATGCCGTTGAAGGATCCATTCAATACCGGATTACACCGTCGGCAATCACGCTCCAGGCAATTGACCGCGGCCCCGGCATTGCCGATATCCAGCTCGCCATGCAGGAAGGGTATTCCACCGCAGATGACATTATTCGTTCCATGGGATTCGGTGCGGGCATGGGTTTGTCAAATATGAAAAAATTCTCAGACGAGTTTGACATTTCCTCTGAAGTTGGGAAAGGAACCTATGTCAAAAGCGTCATCCGGTTATGTCAGGAGCGCGGCGCGCAGGAGAGAAGACCATGACCGTGAACGATATTGTGCAGGCAATTCCATGCACGGTCACGTCCTGCCCCGCGCATCTTGACCGGATGGTGACCGGCGCATATGTCGGGGACATATTAAGCGACGTAGCAGCTCATGCCGCTTCCGGCATGCTGTGGATCACGCGTCAAGTGCATGTGACCATCGTTGCCATCGCTTCGCTCAAAGAGCTGGCAGCGATTCTGATCGTCAACGGCGCGGTTCCCGATCCTGTTACCTGCGCCCGGGCAGAAAAAGAACAGGTGCCGATTTTGGTAACCGACATGCCTGCGTTCGAGGCTGCGGGGAGACTCCATCGCCTCATGCATCCGGATAAAAGCGCTGCATCGGGCGCAGCATGAGAATGCGTCATGTTTAAGGTTTTTTGGTGCGATCTCCATAACCACACCTGTGCATCGCCGTGCGCCGATCCCGAACTGACCCCTGATGTTGCGGTTGCCGTTGCGATCGATCGGGGGCTTGATGTCCTTGCAATCACCGATCACAATACTGCGGAGAATATCGAAGCAGCCCAGCGCGCAGCAATCGGCACACGGCTTACCGTGATACCGGGCATTGAAATCACAACACAGGAAGAGGTCCATGTGCTTGCACTGTTTGCTACGGCAGAAACGGCACACCGGTTTGTTGCGGAGGTTTATGGCGCAGGTCAGCGGCGAACGCACCGTGAAGCATCGACTCGCGACGTTGCCGGGCTCATCGATGTCATTTACCGATACAATGGCATTGCCATCGCATCGCATATCGATAGGATGCTATTCAGCGTGCTCAGCCACTACGGACGGATTCCCGACGGAGTGCGGTTTGATGCACTTGAAGTATCGGCAGCCTGCACCATTGCACAGTGTCGGGAACGTTATCCTGGGCTTGCATCCGCCACGATGATTACAGCATCAGATGCACACTGCATTGCTGATATCGGCAGGGCCTGTATCCGGATTAAAATGGCTGCCCCGACACTTGAAGAGTTGCGATGTGCTTTTGCACACACTGAAGGCCGTGCCATCATTGGATAAACAATGCTCGAACTTGCCCTGCATGTGCTAGATATTGGAGAGAACGCAATCCGGGCAGGTGCGACGCATCTCGACATCGATATCCGAGAAGATATGGCGTCAGATATGGTAAGCATCGATATTGTTGACAACGGCAGCGGCATGGATCCTGTTCTTCGCAGTAGAGCGCTTGACCCGTTTTTTACCACAAAGCCCGACCGGCGCATCGGGCTGGGGCTGTCGCTTCTTGCACAGTCTGCTGAAGCTGCGGGCGGAACGGTACACATCACCGAGGCAGCATCAGGCGGCACACGCGTCACGGCTACTTTTCGCCTGCATCACCCCGACCGGCAGCCAATCGGCGATCTTGGCGGTGTGATTGCAATGTTGCTCAGCCGCAGCAGCATGCTCGACATTCGATTGTCCTATACCGGCATTAACTCGTCGTTCGTTTTTGATTCGGCAAAGCTCAGAACAGAACTCGGGGGACTGTGGATTGAACACCCCGCAGTTCTCACCTATATTAGAGACAGCATTCGCGCGGGGATCGATCGCGCGTCTGTTCATACCACATGAAGTTATTACAGAGGAGGACATACCGTGGGAGCAAAAAAGACCGTACTGGTGATCGACGATGATATCGACATTCTTGAATCGCTCAGTCTTGTACTTACTGCAGAAGGGTTTGAGGTTCTCACCGTCAGTAGCGGCAGAGAAGGTCTTGCACTGCTCGATCAGCGCACGCCTGACATTATTCTGTGCGATATGATGATGGAATCAATCGATGCCGGTATGCAGACTGCCCAGCAGATCAAGCAGCGGCTACCTCACGTGCCGATATTTCTCCTGAGCAGCATTGCTGCAGCCACCGCCGCAACAACCGAGATCAGCGAACTGGGGTTTAGCGGTGTCTTGCAAAAGCCTGTGGATCCGCAGCACGTTGTAACGGTTGTCAAACATACGCTGCGATGCTGACCGTCTTCACAAAACACCCCGCCAGGGGGCACATCGAGAACAAGGGTTAGCGGGTTAACGGCGCGGCAGCCTGCGGTTTGCGCGCTTTTCTACCGAACATGTTCACCTCGATCTGCTGCTGATCCGCGTCATCCGTCGTGATGGTGAGCTGTCCCCGCACAATATCACCGGAAAATTTCTCGCTGAGCCGTGCGCGGATGCGATATTCGGTGCCCTGTTGCACGGTTTCAAGAATGGTGATGACCTCGGGCACGGTGGTTTTCACATCGACCACGCGGAAGGTTTTCTGCCCTGCAGCACGAACCGTCAAAACGCGCTCAACTGCAGTGCCTGGTTCAAACATACCGAAATGGAGAAAGTTTGGAGTAATGACGATATTACCCGTGACCTCGCCCATCACATAAAGGGAAAGCTCTTGAATCTGTGGATGATCGGTTTTGAGCACTACACGTTCGTTGAACCTGCCGATCGGCCTGCCCGGCAGTATCATCACCTTAATCTGCTTCTGCGGATCGTTTTCAAATCCTTTGAGATTGGTCTCGACCTTGAGAAACTGACTGGTGTTGTCCACCGAGGTAATCCGAACCGAATCCTTCTGCGTTCCCGCAAGTGCGGCATAGCGCACCGCCTGCTCGTCCTTTTTGATCTGGCCGACCATAATTCGATTCGGCGACAGATCAAGCACGACTTGAATATCGGCGCTGATGGTAAGTGTTGTTGTCGGATGCTCGGGATCGTTACAGGTCACCGTGATCGTCTTTTCCCGTCTGCCCTGAAATCCTGCTGTTTTGAACACCGCCTCGATCTTCCCTTCACCTCCCGGTGCAATCTCTTTATCTGAGAGAAGCGCTGCCGTACATCCGCAGCTGGTACTCACTTTGTCAATGCGGAGCACCTCGGTGCCGATATTCTTAAAGGTGAAGGTATGGCGCAGCTCGCTGTTTTGATTCACTGTTCCGAAATCGTGTGTGAGCTCGGCAAACTGGATTTTCGGCACACCGCCTTTTTTCTCGGCATCCTTTGCTGCAGTCTGCGGTAAAAAACCAAAACCCCACACAACACCAATGAGGATAATAAAGAAAACCCGTACCTTCTGCACCATCATGGTTCTACTCCTTTCTTTTTGAACCCATTATAATCCCGCATAGCATCAACTACATGGCGGTTGTCAGTGTATCACATCGCATTTTTTTTTCAAAGGGTTTCTCCCTCTGTCTGGAGCACAAGCCCCGGGTATGTATCACCATGCCACACCGACCGGGGCTTGGGAGAACCGTCTTTCTGATTGACAATCAGGAATAAACGATATATCAAAAAAATACACATGAGGAGCATCCGTGCAATAAGGAGTCTTGTGCAATGAATCCCTCTCATTACCGAAAAGCATATGGATATAGATGCTCACAGAGCATTACAGCAGCAGCCGCATGTATTGGTATTTTTTTAATGTGCCTCGGTCAAGCACAAGCTGCAAGCATGTTCGACCAATCACATGAGGCAGCAGTGCTTGTGCGTGCTGCAGATGAAGCGTTGTCTGAAGTGCGCGCATGTGCTGAAGGCATGGATGCAATGCAGCACCCGCTGTTATCGGAATTTCTCTTCAGTGTCCAGACAGCTGCCGAATACGCAGGGACAGGAGAAACGCCCGAACAGAGAATCCATCTGTTCGTCGAACATCTCGGACTTGACTGTTCCCAGTTACTTACGTCTACCGCCATCGCGCTTATCGTCGATCTTTTTGACATCATTCCGTACGACTACCTCATCGTGCGGATACTTGCAGCAGCAACGCTGTTGTGTTATCTGGGAGTTTTCTAAACGCAACGAACACGTCACCTCATGGACATCCACGGCCGCACCCCACGAGAACGTCGCACACAGTATCTCTTCGTGTGCTGTATACTGCTCCTGCTCATATCCTGCGACAACGATCGGCAGGGGAAAGCACCGGGTCAGAAATTTGCCGTCAAAAAGACCGCTGAAGGGGTTGAAGTCATGACCCCTGATGGGTCGCTGCGCATTGCAGGGAACGAAAAAACCACCCATATAAAAATAAAGCGCGACGACTCGGCATCGGGCACGATCGAAATGCGTTATCAAAAAGGCAGCCTCGCGCCCGGCTTTCCTCCCGACATTCCCATCTATACGCCCGCTGAAATCACCATGAGCCAGTGTTTCCAAGGTCGCAATGCACTTGCAACACTCAGCACCTCGGACAATATGAGCAAGGTAGCGCAATTTTACCGGAACATGTTGGTTGAGAAAGGATTTACGCTGGGAGAGGAAGTTGTGCTTCGGGATCTCATCCTGTTGCACGGTGAAAAAGATTCCTGCAAACTCAATATCAGCCTCAAGCCGAACCAAGGGGCAACGGTTATCAACCTTGCCCTGACCGATCAATCGCAAACTCCCGCACCCTAAAATCTCACAGATTAAACACCAGCACCCTCAAGACAGTGGCAGATTGTGGTGTGGTAGTCGTACGGGTTGTCGAGATCTGTACGCACGTGGCGGATAAATCCTTCCTCCCTGCTCCTGATCAATTCGGTATCTCGGGCCGCTGCTATAATATCAGGCAAAGGTCGTTGGTAAATATTACCGAGCACAGCACGGTGAAATTCACACGGCCGGACATCACCCCTTGGCGTGATGTTGTATCGTCCTTTGCAAAAAAGTTCGATGCCGGTCATGCGATCCGATTCGGTCACGCGGTGCAGATCGGTAACAACCCAACCCATGGTGCGCTTAAGCTCATGCAGGTATACATCTGTGCGTTCAAGCGTTTCCCTATCGGGCATAAGATGCCTATTGAGACGTGCCCTGCCTACCGGTATGAGTCCGTTGAAATGCAGAATCGTTGTGTAGGCGCTTGCAAACGAAATAATACGGTCGATCTCCGGAATAACATCTCGCCAGAGTGTAACGATAATCTCGGTCGGGAGCTGACGGGTCATCTCAAGGCAGTGGACCAATCGGGCAAACGCGCCCGGACTTTCTCGGTACCGGTCATGGGTTTCACCGATACCGTCCATCCCGAATACCAATACTGCCTGTCCCTGGATACGTTTTAGCAGCGTTTCGGTAAGCCCGCTTCCTGAGGTGGTGATAAATACCGCAAACTCCCTGCTTGCAGCAGCAACCATATCAGCAAGTCCGTCATGCAGGAGGGGCTCACCGCCTGAAAAAATCACACAGTCAAAAAGCCCTCGTGCCTCCCGGAGCACCCGCAGAACGGTTGCGGTCGAAAGTTCCCCTGCGCGGGGAAAAGATCCGTAGCAATGCTTGCATCGGTAGGCGCAGCGCCCGGTGATTTCTATTTCAAGAAAACGGGGATACATATGTCCAGGACTGAGGGGCAGGTACTGAACGAAAAAACACTGGGCACAAGGCGCTCAGCACTCCCACTATCTGCAATCGCTTTGCAAGAGGATTGTGCGCATGCTACTATTAAAGGCAATGCAATTCTTTTGTCTGTTTGGGCCACAAACCTCGCTCCGAATTCGATTTATATAAAAAACTATGCTTCTTTATTCGGAAAAATCTCGTTCTGCTTTGCGGCGCGACGGCGATTATTCTGGAGCGCTGAATAGTAAAGATATCGTATATGCTGAAACTCGGCAAGAGGATACCTGGGGGGATGAACGGCTTTTGTGCCGGGCGTGCGGCCAGACCATCACCAGCCCCCGCGAGCGCATCGACATCGCCGGCGCCCATCGCCACACGTTTGTCAACCCCGCAGGTATCGTCTACGAAATCGGGTGTTTTAGAAACGCAGTCGGCTGCGCCTTTGTCGGACCGGCAACCCGGGAGTGGAGTTGGTTTGCCGGCTATAGTTGGAAAATCGTGGTGTGCGGCGCATGTCTGACACATCTTGGATGGTTATATCTCGGTGAGGGAGGCGGTAGTTTTTACGGTTTTATCCTCTCACGGCTTACGGAAACATAATATCCACACCGACAAACGGATCACCAAGGCCGACATCGACATAAACCGTTGCGTGCACCACGACCTTGGGGAGCCCGATATCCTCAAGAGAGAACATGAACTCGGCACCACTCCTGATATGAGGTGGGATATTCACCATGACCGTCCGCTCATACTGTAAAGAACCGCGCCCTTTGCATGACACACATACACAGGCTCCCAATATCCCTGCTCCCCTGCACCGTGGACATGGTTTCTGAATGGGAACGATCAGCGGAAAGCGGCCGCCTTCGGCTGCTTCACGAGGGGAAAGGATTATCTCGACAGCAAGATGAGTATCGCGCTTGCTATCCTGCTCATTGGAGGAAAAAACAGGCGCGGCAACATCCTCAACTGCTGCCGTTCCCTGTGCATACCACTCCACAAGATCCTCAACCGGTGCCTTGAATGGTTGTGTGGAGCGCCGATACGCCATTGCCCGGTCATGTGCGCGTTTCTTATCGTAATGCCTTCTTTTCTCCGGATCTGAGAGTGTTTCGTAAGCTTTTTTTATTTCGAGAAATTTTTCGGTATCCTCACCTGACTGGGCCGTATCGGGATGATACTTTTTGACGATGTCCCGGTAGGCTTTCTTGATCGTTTGAATATCTGCATCCCTGCTCACACCGAGCAGAACATAATAATCCTTATGCATGAACCTTCTCCGATATTATCAAACCCAACTTACACAAGCCGTGCCTTAAAAGGCGTCGGATACCCTCCTGACACCTTACTACGAATAAATAACAACAAATCACTATCCGTCAAGCCTTTCTCTACGGTTTGTGGTGCACGGATTGAGTCCATTGCCGACAGACTTTTTCCATCATCTCAGGATCACAAACCATAATCCACATGTTCTCACGCCTTGTCTCATCGGCTTTTTTTATTCGGTACACTTCACCTCTTATGGTCTCCGCCTCTTGCCGTATGCTCTTTTTCGTCACTCCCCTTGACTTTTTCCAAAGCGTTTTTATTTTTCACAGTGAACGATAGCCAAGCATATCAAAGCCACAACCATTAATAGAAAGGAGGTATGGCCATGATAGCTCGGTGGTATGAAACCTTTGATCCCTTGTTTGAAGATTTCAACAGACTTCGCAGTGAACTCGATCGACTCTTCGACATTGCGCTCCCCCTCTCAAATATCCGTAGCGTCCCCCGCGGCACGTTTCCGGCAGTGAATTTGCATGACGGCAAAGATGCGGTTACGGTGCAGGTGTATATCCCTGGGGTTAGCGCCGATAAGGTTGAACTGACGGTTCAAAACAACACCCTCAGCATTTCAGGCGAGCGTGACACCCAGCGGTGCGACGATAAAGAAATAACCCCAGAGCGGTACCATCGTCGTGAGCGGTTCAGCGGTTCCTTTACGCGGGTCATCAGCCTTCCCGAAGGCATTGATCAGGATAAGATCAATGCGGTGTGCAAGGACGGCATCCTGACCATTACAATTGCAAAACGCGAAGAGCAGAAACCAAAACAAATTGCGGTGAAAGCCGCGTAAGAAAGGAGGGATGATTATGGCAGCCGAAAAAGAAAAAGCCCTGAGCAAAAAAGAGGAGCGGAGTCTCTCTGAAGTTGCAAAAGGAGCGCTTGTGCCGCCGGTGGATATTTTCGAGGACGATGAACAGGTAATTCTCTTTGCCGACCTTCCGGGCGTTGCCAAGGAAAATCTCAACCTCCAGATCGACAAAGACACCTTGCAAATCTATGGCAAGGTGACAAAACCTTCGGATGAAGCGGGTCGATACGAATACACTGAATTTCCTGCAAAGGATTTTTATCGGGCATTCACTATCGGCGAGGAAATCGACCGGGATAAGATCAGTGCGTCGATGAGTAACGGCGTGCTCAAGCTTGTGTTGCCCAAAGCAGAACGGATGAAACCGCGCAAAATCGAAATCAAGTTCTGATTGTGGGCATGGACATTGTCTACCGGCACCAGAGGGCAGGTGGTGCCGGTATTTTTTTATTCGGTGAGTTCTGGTGCATTGTAGGAAAGCATGGCGACCTTGAGGGGCTCATTTTCGTTTGGCCGCTCGAGCACTAAACGGACGGTCACCGGCTGCTGGGCTTTGGTGAACTTTGCCCAATAATAGATAATATAATACTGATGCTGCTTCTCTATCTTCCACACGTTTTTTGCCGTATAGGTACCGATGCGGGATAGCCGCCATTTGTTGATTTTCTTGAACTGCTTCTTGTCGTGATAGGCTGATTGCATCGCCTGATTAAAATCGCGAATGTATGCGGCATGGTCGGTTGTGTTGATTGCGGTCAAAATGTTCTCAATGATCGGATCAGCTTCCCGAACAATACGTTTAAGCTCTTCTTCCTGCGTCTCACCGGGCGATGGTTGGATTACGGTGACCGGAAAACGATCCGGCTGCTTCTTGGCACCGATCGAGCAGCCTGCGGCACAGAGCATCATGAGCAACAATATTGTACAGCGCCTCATGCATACCTCCTTTAGAAAAGAGAACCGCGTTGATGCATGGTGTTGACGCCCCGTTCTGCGTTGCGGGAGGCGCCCCGCCCATCTGGCGGCTTACCCTTCCAGGGTAATAGCATCGAAGCGGCTCTGCTCACGACAAAGCCGCTTCGGTATCCAGAACCCCTGGTGCCGAAGAAGGGATTCGAACCCCCACGAGGTGTGACCCTCACAAGGTCCTGAGCCTTGCGTGTCTACCAATTCCACCACTTCGGCACAGCAGAAATAAGCTGTTGCATTTTTCAATGTGTGTATTTATAGTATTTCACCTTTATTGTCAAGGTGCAAAAACTTGTATTCCCTTTGATAAAAAAGGGTAAAAGAGATGCTGGTAAACGACGATGCCTGTTTTGCCTGTGGGCAGAATAATCCGTACGGGTTACATTTGCAATTCAGTTGCGCAGATGATACCGGCAAGGTTAGTACCATATTCGTCCCAAACAAGACATATCAAGGATGGAAAGATATTGTTCATGGCGGCATTATTCTGACCGTGCTTGATGAAGCCATGGCAAAGGCGGCCGGTGAGCGCGGCTATCATGTGCTGACCGGTCAGATTCAGGCAAAGTTTAAAGCACCTGCACGCGTTCAGCAAAAACTTGTGTGCGAAGCCGAAATCGTCGACGTGAAACGCAGTATTATCTATGCGCGCAGCAGGGTCGTGACCGACGGCGGTATTGTGATTGCCGAAGCAACTGCGAAAATGGTGATCGCCGATACCGCTGCCGCTTATGAAAGCGCGCTGGCGGGAACCGAATAGACCGATGGAAATCATCAACGGCAGCAGCAAGGTCAAAGCATTCAAACTCACCAATCCTGTCATTACCGTCGGCAACTTCGACGGCGTGCATCTCGGGCATCAGAAGATTCTCAAAAAAACCATCCAGCGTGCCCATGCACTGGGCGGTTGCTCGCTCGTCTATACGTTTCACCCGCATCCCCTCCAGGTTTTACGGCCGGAAGATGCGCCGCCGGCAATCACGACCTTTGAAGAAAAGGTTGCGATCATCGGCAGCATCGGTATTGACTATCTTGTCTGCGAGCATTTTACCCGACAGTATGCCGAGCAACCGCCCGAAGAATTCATCAAAAACATTATCTGCGACCGCATTCATCCGCGGGAAATTATCATCGGCCATGACTATGCATTCGGCAAAAACCGCAAAGGTACCGTTGAGCTGTTGCGCAAAATGGGCGAGATTTTCCATTTCAAAGTCCATGTGATCGACAATATAACCATCAAAAACATACCCGTGCGCAGCACAACCGTGCGTCGCCTGATCGTGCTCGGAAAAGTCTCCCTCGCGGAAAAACTGCTCGGCAGGTCCTACTGCCTCTCCGGCAAAGTCATCCACGGCAAACAGCGGCGTATCGGATTCCCCACGGCAAACCTGAGCCCCGGTAAAAGCCTTATTCCCAAAAACGGCGTATATGCGATTCGTGCAGCAACGCCGTATGGCGTATTCAACGGGGTGGTGAACATCGGCTTCAACCCCACGTTCGCAGCAGAGAAACTGACGATTGAGGCACACCTTTTTGATTTTAGCGCAGACCTCTACGGCAAAGAACTATCCCTGCATTTTATCAAACGCATCAGAGGCGAAAAAAAATTCCCTGATGTTGACGCGCTTGTAAAACAGATCGAAAAAGACATCGCGCTCGCAAAGAGAATCCTTGCGGCGCATCGGCAACGACAGGAGGATGTGTGAGCCATCTTGACCAGCTTGAAAATGTAAGCATACACATACTGCGGGAGGCGTACGCGAATTTTAAGAGTTTGGGGATGTTGTGGTCAATTGGGAAGGACAGCACGGTGTTGTTGTGGTTGGCGCGGAAGGCATTTTTTGGGCATGTGCCGTTTCCATTGATTCACATTGATACGGGGTACAAGATACCGGAGATGATAGCGTATCGTGACCGGCTGGCACGGGAGTGGGGGCTTGAGATGATTGTAGGGAAGAATGAAGAGGCGCTGAAGCGCAAGCAGACGTATCCGGATGGTACTGTAGACAGGATAACGTGTTGCCGGCTTTTAAAGAGCGAGGCTTTAAAGCACACCTTAAGCGGGACATGGCCGCGGTACTGTTTAAATCACGAGACGGGGCAGTATGAGCTGTACCGGAACACGGAGCCGTTTACCGGGGTGATTGTAGGGGTGCGGGCAGATGAGGAGGGGTCGCGGTCTAAGGAGCGGTATTTTTCGCCGCGGGATCGGGAGAATGTGTGGGAGTTAGGGGATCAGCCGCCTGAGTTTTGGAACCAATTCAAGACGGAGTTTCCGCCGGGCACGCATGTCCGGATTCACCCGCTTTTGGACTGGACGGAGCTGAACATTTGGGAATATATTGAGCGGGAGAAGATTCCCACGGTATCGCTGTATTACAACCAAGGGGATGGGACGCGGTACCGTTCGCTGGGGTGTTACCCGTGCACGTTTCCGATCGCCTCATCATCCCGAACGGTTCGGGATATTATTGAAGAGCTTAAGAGCGGGCAGCTTAAGAACATAGCCGAGCGCTCGGGACGGGCGCAGGATAAGGACGACGGCGGGGGGCTGGAGACGCTGCGGCGGGAGGGGTATATGTAAAAAATTGTGCTGAAGAGTGGGTGGCACATGCAAAAAAATACTCTCAGCACGCAGGACTTGAGGTCATACATGAGCAGTGAAGTTCAAAAGATGAATATAGTGATTGCCGGGCATGTGGATCACGGCAAGAGCACGGTTGTGGGCAGGCTGCTTGCGGATACAGGGTCATTGCCCGAGGGGAAGCTTGAGCAGGTCAAGGAGAACTGTCGGCGGAATTCAAAGCCGTTTGAATATGCCTTTTTGATCGATGCCTTAAAGGACGAGCAGTCGCAAGGTATCACGATCGATACGGCGCGGGTGTTTTTCAAGACAAAGAAGCGGCACTATATTATTTTGGATGCTCCCGGCCATATTGAATTTTTGAAGAACATGGTAACGGGTGCAGCGCGTGCTGAAGCAGCGCTGCTGGTGATCGACGCGCAGGAGGGGGTGCAGGAGAACTCGCGGCGGCACGGGTACATGATCTCGATGCTCGGGGTAAGGCAGCTTGCGGTGCTGGTGAACAAGATGGACCTGGTGGAATACCGGCAAGAGGTGTTTGAGAGGATCGTCGATGAGTACAGCGCTTTTCTGAAGGAGATCAAGGTAGCGCCGCTGTGGTTTTTGCCGGTCAGCGCAATGCAAGGGGATGGAATTGCCCGCCCCTCGGAGCACATGGGGTGGTTTCAGGGGCCAACCGTGCTAGAGGCACTCGATGGGTTTGCGAAGGAGCCGCCGCGGGTTGACCGGCCGTTTCGGATGCCGGTGCAAGACGTGTACAAGTTTACACGGTTTGGGGACAGTCGGCGGATCGTGGCAGGGACGGTTGAATCAGGAGTGGTGCGAAAAGGGGATGAAGTGGTGTTTTACCCGTCGGGGAAGCGGAGCCGGGTGAAAAGCATCGAAGCATTCAATGCACCACCCCGGAAAGAGGCGGTATGCGGTGAGGCAACCGGGTTTACGCTTGAGGAGCAGATTTACATTGCGCGGGGCGAGATTGCGGTGCGTGCAGATGAGCCGCGGCCGTGTGTGTCATCGCGGTTGCGGGTGAACTTATTTTGGCTTGGCAGGGAGCCGCTGGTAGGTAAAAAGGAATATTTGTTCAAGTTGGGCACAGCGCGGGTGCCGGCGCGGCTTGAGGAGATCATCAGGGTTATCGATGCCTCAGATTTAAAGACAGCGTCAAAGAACCAGGTTGAGCGGCATGACGTTGCCGAATGCGTGCTGCGGCTGAACCGTGCGGTTGCATTTGATTGTGCAGCTGAGGCTGAGGCAACCAGCAGGTTTGTGCTGGTTGACAATTACGAAATCCGGGGTGGTGGAATTGTGGTGGAAGCGCTTGAGGACCGGCAGTCGTGGTTGCGCAGTACGGTGATGTTGCGCAACTACAAATGGGAGAAGAGTATTATTGCGCCGGAGAAGCGGGCAGAGAAGTACAACCAGAAATCGACGCTGATATTAATTACCGGCGAGAAGCATGTTGATCGGAAGGCGATCGCAAA
>JAOAHH010000005.1 GCA_026415325.1 Thermodesulfobacteriota bacterium
GCGCATGATACAAACGATCCATGGCTGGAACAAAGAGCGGCACCGGGATTTCAAGCAAAGTTTTTTGAGGGATATGCTATCCCCGCGGTTGCGCATATAGTGAGTAAAACCTTATCTGGCGTTAAAGTTGATTATGTACAAGAAGTAAAAAAATTTCTAGTATAATTAATAAACGATGATAAAAATAACTTGATATTTTACAAAAACAATTTAATATATTAGCAAAACACAATATGAAATTAAATTATGATGCACGAGAAACCAAAACGAAAAGAAAATATTACAGTTCAAGACCTTGGCGATGAGACGCTGCTGTATGATTCTGAGCGTGAAAACGTCCATATTCTCAATTACACTGCACAATTGATTTGGAATCTTTGCGACGGAGAGCACACAATAGAGGAAATATTTAACTGTTTAATAAAAAATTTCCCTAATGTGCCGCAAGGAGACTTGTTTTCCGATCTTCAGACTATAATTAATGATTTTAAAGATAAAAATATTATAAATTGTTAAAGATATAATGACATTAAAAAGTTTCTTGACAATAAGCAAAGTGCACGTTATAAATTAGATGAAAGCCAAGGGAAAATAAAATCCCAATTTTTGAAGGGAGGTAAAAATGGAAAAAAGAGAATATGAAAAACCACAAGTGATTACTTATTCAGAAGACGAGATACTGGAACTCATTGGTCCTGCACAGACCTGCACAACATCACCAACACCTCAATAAGTATTAAAGAGTTAGACAAGATTATAAAATAGGGTTATACATAACATATATTATGTATAACCCTATTTTTTTCGCTCCATTTCATGAATATTTCTATAGCTTCTCCTGCGATCCCCCATAATTTTTTATGGAAAAAAGTAGAAGGAGTTTACCTTATTTTGCATCCAGAACAACCGTTATGGATGCTCGTGAATGAATTTGGCTTTGAATGTCTAAAGCTTTTTGGCGAAGAAAAATCACTTGCCCAATGCATAAGCATCATTGCATCACGGTATGGAATAGATTCTAAGACAGCAGAACAGGACATTCTTCGTTTTGTCGACTCGCTTAAAAAAGCAGGTTTTATAGATGACGATAAAAAAATCGATATTGAAAGGAAAAAAATAGGGTTTACTTCCGCATTTCTCCATATCACCGATGCCTGTAACCTTAAATGTAAACATTGTTATGCAACCGTTTATCGGCATAAGCGAGCGGATATCTCTGATAATGATTTTTTTAGATTTTTAGACCGATTTTTCGGAGCGGGCGGCAAGCGCCTTATTTTAAGCGGCGGTGAACCTTTACTGCATAAACGCCTTAGGGATTTTATAGAACTGTATTCTCACGCGACAATACGCATTTTGACAAATGGTTTGCTTATCGATGATAATTTTGCGTCATATATAGAGAATAAAAACGTAGATATTCAAGTAAGCCTTGACGGATCGACTGCCACGATACATGATAGCATCCGCGGCAAGGATGCTTTTCAAGGTGCGCTTGGCGGTATTGCTGTTCTGAAGCGACATGGACTTTTATACAGAACAAATATCTGCGCAACGATAACCCGCAAGAATATACATGACCTGCCGTCATTAATTCGATTCGTATATTCTCTTGGCATCAGGCATATTCGCTTTATCCCCTTGCGCAAACGTGGCGATGGCGCTCGAAACTGGGGAACATTGCATGCAGACATTACCCCTGAAGAATACAAAGAGTTCTATCGATATGTATTTGAAGAGGCACAGGGTAATTTCCCGGATATGACAATCGGCAGTGGACTGAGCGGTCTTGTATTACGGGCGCACGATCTTTCGCAAGGCAACCGCGGCTGCAGCATTGGTACTAATCTTGTCGTTGATGCAAACGGAGATATTTATCCCTGTGTTCTTTTGATGGACAAGCAGTATAAACTTGGCAACATTCGCACGACGTCATTTGAAGCATTGCGGAAACACAGCGTGCTCAATCGGTTGGTTGATGCAATTTATGAGCGAAAAAATAGGATCACAGAATGCAATTCCTGTTTATGGAAAAATTTCTGTGGCGGCGCGTGTCTCGGCGAAGTCCATGAGAAGTTCGGCTCAATATGGCGTACCGATGAATATTGTGATATTAGACGGGAACTTCTGGAGAAGGCTATCCTCCGTATTATAGCCGGTACAATAAAAGAAACAACCAGAGGTAAAGGGCCTGAATGCTTTTAACACTGTCCCATGAACAACGCGTTGCCCTGAAAGGCAACCAATATTTTTCAGAGCGGTTTCTTTTTGCCGATATCGGTTTTTGTATCGCATCGGATAATCCCACCTATATCGATAGGCTTCGCCGTATCTACCAAGCGTTTATTACGCCCGATCTGGCGGATATCGCACTTACCTGTTATATGTTAGATAGATGCGATTTTTTTACAGGCTCATGTGTAATTATCGACAATGTTCTGTATGAATTTCCGCAGGGTGACAGGTTTTTTGGAAAGGCTGAAATATTTGTCCTGCAACGCGTTATCGATGCTATTGCAACCAGTTTTTTGCTTCATGCCGGTGTTGTTGCAAAAGACGGCAACGGCTATGTGATTTATGCACCTACCGGCTTTGGGAAAACCACGTTTGTGTTGCGGCTTGTTGCAGATGGATACAAATTTTTATCAGACGAGTATTGTTTGATACATGCTGACAGCCTTACCATTGAGCCGTTTGCGCGACGTGTCGGCATCAAACAAACGAGTCCGTTTCTTTCTCTGATGCACCAGCGGGTTAATGATGCTCTTTGGTGCGATGGGAAGTATTATGTGAAGTGTGATGATTTGTTCCCAAACTCATCTGGGGCATCCTGCAGGGCAAAATATTTTCTGATGCTTTCGCATGATGCACCTGACCATAGATTAGAAACAGACAACCATATTGTACAGATCGTTTTTTTTAATGATATGCAGCACGATCTTCAAAGATTGATGAATATATGCGGCGGCCGTATCGTGCGGCGAATGCCGCAAGATTATTGTATTGAATATATATGCGAACTCCCCAAAAAACGCATGGTAATCAGTGCGTTGCACCGGTTTTTACAAAAACATCACTCTAACATTTATTTTTTTACGCCGGTACGAGAACACAAGACCGATTTTACCAATACACCGAAATTATACCCAATGAAAAAATCTGACGCTACATTTGAAATACTTTCGAATTTAATCAATCGTTCCCCCGCAAGTGCGTTTCTTGCTTCACAAGGAGGCAAACATCAGGCTCTGATCATGAAAATAGCAGCATTTTTAAAAGAGGTTGATTGTTATCGTCTTGTGACGGGCAATCTCGATGCTATGGCACAGCTTGTCAGCGCCCTCTGAGGAGATTTTTATGAATAAAGGTACTGCTTTTTTTATTATTCCCCTGATAGCGGTATGGATGGGTATAGGAGTGCTCTCTCAATCGGAGGATGCCAATGCAACCAGGGGCTCCATCGAAGATGTCACGGTGTTATCGTTTTCATTGCCAGACATAAAATTTGATACGGTTAAGGGAACAGAGATGATACGCCTTGCCGCAGAAGGACTTGGCAGCCTTTCTACGCCGGGTGTTCCTGAAGTTTTAGTAAAAAGCATGCTGCTCGAGGTTCCCTGCTGCGGTGAAATCGAGGTGATCCCGACTATCGAAGAGCAGA
This sequence comes from Thermodesulfobacteriota bacterium, assembly GCA_026415325.1. Classification (GTDB taxonomy): domain Bacteria; phylum Desulfobacterota; class WTBG01; order CAIYCZ01; family CAIRTM01; genus JAOAHH01. The sequence goes on from JAOAHH010000005.1 coordinate 3,662, forward strand.
AGATGCTGCCCGAAATATTATTGGCACCGGTGCCGAAAACGGTTCTGGAAGAAGAAAATCAGGGAACGGTTTCCCTGAGGCAGGTATTTGAAAAGAATGCAACTCTCTATGGCCAGGCCGAGGCGTATCCGGGGAAATACGCGGACGTGGAATTTATCGGATACCTGCGTGATAAACGAGTTGCAAAAATAAACCTCTACCCAATTCAGTACAATCCGGCCACCCGCGAACTGGTGCTGTGCAAAAAGATGAAGGTGAGGGTCTGCCACAGGCCCGGGGATGATACATTGAAGCAATCACATATGCCGAGGAGGGAACAGCGCATCCGGCGACGTGATCGAGATAGAGCTTTTGAACACATTTACCGAACGGCTATCATGAATTATATCCCCAGCGAAGGGATGCACCCCTCGCTTATCGAGAACATTGGAGAGGCACAGCCCCAGCGGTCGCTCTCGACTGGAATCCAGCAAAGCCCGTTTGCCGTAAAGCTTATGATTGATGAATCTGGCATCTATAAAATTACCTATGAAGACCTTCTAGCGCTCGGTATTGATCTTTCCGGTACAACCAATGAGAACCTTGCCATGGAGAATCAAGGGCAGGAAATCGCGCTGTATTGTAGTGGCAGCGGACGGTTACAAGTAGGGGATTACATACTTTTTTACGGTCAAGCATACAAATCGCTATATAGCAAAACAAACGTCTACTGGTTGTATCAGAAAAACGGGCAGGGAAAGCGCATGCTACAGCGCACCGGCACTCCAGGCAGCGGTGAAACTCAGCAAACTCTGTTTCAAACAACGCTTCATTTTGAGAAGGATCTCCTGTATTGGTCAAACATTCCCCCCTATGATGAGGGAGTTGACCACTGGTTTTGGGATCGACTATCGATTATTGAAGAACCTCTCAAAAAAGATTTCTCGGTAACCGTCGGGAAACTTGTAAAAAATGCAGGTTCGTACACGATAACGCTCAATATGCAGGGACAAACCGGCACTGGCAAGAACCCCGACCACCATACCCGTGTGTATGTAAATAATAATCTTGCAGGTGATTTTACATGGGATGGACAGGTCGAGCTGACACAGGATATTTCCGGTATCAATCCTACATTCTTTAATGACGGTGAGAATATTATCACCATAGAAGCTGTTGCCGACACAGACTCTCAGGTTGATTCGTACTATATTAACTGGATTGAGATAACCCATAATGCAGCCTATACCGCAGCTAATGACCGCCTGTTGTTTTACAATCATACAACCGGAACCATCGGTTTCACGATAAACGGTTTTAGTGATTCGGATGTGGTATGCCTTGAGATTACCAAACCGGGAGAACCGGTCATGATTACCGGAGCCGCAGTTGCAGGCCAGTCACCATCGGTGACAGTTCGTTTTCGGGACACCGTCACAGACCGGACCACGTATTATGCTGCTTCGAAGCTGGGTATGCGTACGCCATTGCAAATAGCCGTTGATACCCCATCCAATCTGACGACGTTCCGCCCGGATGTTGATTATATCATTATTACCCATGAAGATTTTTACGATGCGGTCCAGGAACTGAAATCTTATCGGGAGGGCAAAGGGCTCCGTGTCGAAGTTGTGAAAATACAGGATATCTATGATGAGTTTTCATACGGCATCAAAAACGCACAGGCGATCAAGGATTTCCTCACCTTCGCTTACAATAACTGGAACAGCAACGGTCATCCCGAATATGTGCTGCTGGTGGGCGATGCATCAATTGATTACCGTGATGATATGGGGTTGTATGCAAAGGGGGCGATCGATTATGTTCCCACATTTCTTTATCAGACAAACGAGTTCGGCGATACGCCGACTGATAACTGGTTTGCCTGTGTCAACGGCTCGGATTATCTGCCGGACATGCTGATCGGAAGAATTTCTATCAAAAACAGCACTGATCTAAAAAACGTCATCGCAAAGATAAAAGCCTATGAACAGGCATCGCCTGCCGCATGGTGCGGAAATGTCATTTTAGCAGCCGACAATGAATCGATCTTTGAAAGCGTTTCCGACACCCTTGCCACCATGATCCCCGACGGATTCCAGACAAAGAAGGTATATCTGGATACATATCCATCTGTGTCATCAGCAACCGTTGATCTTATTGGAAAAATAAATGCAGGTGCGCTTATTACGAATTATGCGGGGCATGGTCACATTGATGAGTGGGCAAAGGAATATCTTTTTCATACCTATGACCAGCGGAAGAATAACACCCGTGACGATCTGACAAAGCTTACCAATGGCGATAAACTCACGTTTCTTATAACGCTGACTTGCTTAAACGGATACTTTCCCCACTGGATTGACGATTATTCACTCGCAGAGGATTTTTTACGCGTTGAGAACAAAGGAGCAATCGCATGTTTTGCGCCGACCGCGCTTGGCTATCCTTCAGAGCACGGCGTGCTTGCGCGAAGGATTTTTAGCGGTCTCTTTGAAGACGGTAACAACATTGTCGGGAGTCTCGTCACTACGGCGAAGATCGGCACCTATACCCAGATCAGTTCACGGGATATTGTGGAAACATTTACGCTGTTTGGCGATCCTGCTACAGAGCTTAAACTCGTTTCGGGCGGGGAGTTTAAAGCCTTCCGAACGCTTACCCCTGATGAAGGTGATGCACTGCCGTTTATTCCGCTGCCAACTTTTACCTGGGGACCCGGCTTGTATGATCGGTTTAAAGTACAATTTTCGTCAACCCCTGATTTTACCCCGGATACAACGATTACCGTGCCCCTCATGCCGCTCCGGTTCCTCAACGGTACAAGCTATACCCCTCCGTTTTTCATATGGCTGTTTGTCAACATGATGGGGCGCCAGTCAGGCCAGCTGTACTGGCGCGTGGCGGCATATGATGAGGATTTTAACCAGATAGCATTTACCGATTACGCACGATTTACGGTTCAGCGATGATCGACGACCAGCGACTTCGCAAAGCTGTCCTGGATGTATGGAAGAAGGAGGCACGGGGAAGAACCGTGGTTGCAGCCGGCACCAGTATGCGCCCTCTTATCAAAGAGGGATATGCACTCACGGTTGTTCCTATGCAGGAAAGCAGACAAGCACGCATCGGCGATATCATCTTGTTTGATCGCGGAGGCGGTATGATTGCCCACCGCATGATCGGCAGAAAGCATCGTTGTGATGGGGTATGGTTTCAAGAAAAAGGTGATAATACTTTCTCTCCGGAATGGGTGCATGCGTCATCCATCATCGGCAAAGTCGTTGCGATTGATACAGGGACGCATGTTATCGATCTGACACGGTGGTACTGGATTCCCATCAGTCGGATTGTTGGTTATTATTGGCACTGGCTGTTTCTCATGGTCGGCATTATACTGCGAGTGAAAACAACGCTGCTCCCCCACCGGCAGCTCACACGATTTGGGAGAATATACGCTGCCGTCTTGCGCTGGCTTGAAAAATTTCCAACCATCATGCTGCGCATTAAGTAGCTTGCCGTTTCTTCATTGCTTCAATATATGCCATCCGCTCTTTAATCGTTTTTTCGTATCCCCGGTCTTCGGGGAAATAAAATTTTTTGCCGGCAAGTTCTGCGGGCAGGTGCTCCTGATCAACGATAGCATCCGTATAGTCATGTGCATACCGATAACCTTTTCCATAGTCGAGTTCCTGCATAAGCCGGGTCGGTGCGTTGCGGATATGGAGCGGTACCGGAAGGGATCCGGTTTCATGGACCGCTTTAACTGCCCTCCCATAAGCAGTATAAATTGCGTTGCTTTTAGGCGCTGTTGCAAGATAGACAACCGCCTGTGCCAAAGCAAGGGCACCTTCGGGTAGCCCAATAAAGTGAAATGCGTCTTTTGCATTAAGCGCGATCTGCAGCGCTCGTGGATCGGCATTGCCGATATCTTCACTTGCAAACCGCACCAGTCTCCGGGCGATATATAAGGGGTCTTCGCCTGCCTCAATCATGCGTGCAAGCCAGTAGAGCGATGCATGTGGATCGCTATCACGCATGCTTTTATGTAATGCCGATATCAAATTATAATGTTCTTCGCCGTCCTTGTCATAAAGGAGCACCTTTTTTTGAATTGCTTCCTCAACCGTAGCGGTTGTCAATATACGTCGACCGGTAGCATCCGTTGGTGTCATCATCACGGCGATTTCAAGGGTATTAAGCGCAACCCGGGCATCGCCTTGTGCGTGCCGCAAAATCATCGCGATGACATCCTCATCTGCATATACATTCCACGAGGCAAGTCCGTTTTCAGGGTCAGAAAGTGCCCGATCGATGATTTTTCTCAATTCCGTATTACCCAACGGTTTGAGGACAAGCACTTTTGTTCGTGAGAGCAACGGAGCGACAACCTCAAATGACGGATTTTCTGTGGTTGCGCCAATAAGGATAATATCACCCCGTTCAACATGGGGGAGGAAAGCATCTTGCTGGGCTTTATTGAACCGGTGAATCTCATCAATAAACAGGATCGTCCGCTTCCCGGTGGCTTTTCTGTTCTGGATCGCGGTTTGAATGACGTCTCGTACCTCTTTGATACCTGAAGTGACGGCGCTCAGGGGCACAAAAAAGGAATCCGAAGCACGGGCAATGATATGGGCGAGCGTCGTTTTCCCGGAACCGGGAGGCCCCCAGAGAATGGTTGAAAACAAATCCTGCCCGTGAATCATGTGCCATAGGATCTTCCCGGCACCGAGTAAATGATCCTGACCGATAAAATCCTCAATTGTTTTCGGCCGGATACGTTCAGACAGGGGTATGTGCGTCTGGAGCATAGTAGAACGGAGATGTTCGAGATACAACAAATCGGCTATCTTATAAAAAGCTTACCTCAGATTATTATGATATGCAAGCTTTAGGCACCTGTGTGTGCGAGTGTCAAAATCTTAACAACGAGACAAATCTATTTGACATTCTTTTTTTAAAGCTTTATCAATCAGATACTATAATATGCTATCATTACATGTATAGTATATAAGAAACCGAATTATGAGCCGGACTCTGATAGCGCTTGTATTCTCCAGCACACAATATGGCATTGTATATCTCTGACACACTGCTATTATTGTAAAACCGAGATGCTGAGTTCATTATCCCAATGCCTTTGCGAAAGGATGTTCTTGGCATATTACTTGCTCAACATTATTCACCATAGAAAGGGCATTTTCCCACACCCATGGATATAGCGACAATTCTCGGCATTTTATGCGGTTTTTCACTTGTTTTTGCCGCAATTGCAATGGGTGGTGGCATCGGATGGTTTGTCAATATTCCGGCTTTGATGATCGTGCTGGGAGGAACTATCGGTGTCACTTTAGTGCATTATCCGTTGAAGTCGGTGCTGGGGGTTTTGGGGGTGCTGAAAAATGCACTGTTTCATCAGGAGACATCAGCCATCGAGACTATCAAAAACCTTGTTGAGTTTTCTCGTGTTGCACGGCGTGAGGGTATTTTGGCGTTACAAAGTCTGATAACCCATATCCATGATCCGTTCCTCAATAAAGGGGTTAACCTTGCCATTGATGGACTAGAGCCGCATGTTGTGCAGGAAATTCTCGAGATAGAGCTTGAAAAACTTGAAAAGCGTCACAAAATCGGTGCCGAGGTTTTTGCCACCATGGGCACCTTTTCTCCTGCGATGGGTATGCTCGGCACGCTGATTGGACTAGTACAGATGTTGATGCAGATGCAGGATCCAAGCAAGATCGGTCCGGCAATGGCCGTAGCATTACTCACCACTTTTTATGGCATGATTATCGCTTATATGATATGCCTGCCAATTTCCGGTAAGCTCAAAACACGAAGCGCGCAAGAAATTTTGATGAAACAGCTCATCATCGAAGGGATTAAGGCGATTCAGTCAGGCGACAACCCACGGATTGTAGAACAGAAACTTCTGGCATTCATTGAGCCGAAAAAACGAAACGAGGTAAGTCTTGAGGTAACGGCCTTATATGAAGATCGCAAAAGAGGGTTCAGGCGATAGACTACCGGGCTGGCAAATCCCGTATTGCAGTCTTATTATTTTGGTTGTATCGCTCTTTGTTATGTTGTGTTCTTATGCGACATACGGGAAAGGGCAGCTTGCACAAATTCAGAAAAGCTTTAAAGAGGCTCTCATTCTCCTCGACTTGCGTCAATTGTTTCCGTCAATGAAGAAGCCGTCGGCAAATGTCTCAGAAGACGAGCGGTTTCTGCAGGAGTACCTTGCCATTCCGCTGCAGAAATACCTCAAAGGGAAAGGACTTGCCGACGAGGTTATTTTAAAAAGTACTCGTGATGTTGTGCAGCTTACCATGCTTGAAACGGCGTTGTTCCTACCAGGGAGCACAACATTGCAGCCGCACGCGCAGTCGCTGTTGCGACATATCGGGGATCTTTTCCGCGATGTCGCCCCAATCGTATCTATTGAAGGGCATACCGATCCGACCTTTGGAGGCTCTGCTGGATGGGAACAAACGGCACTTCAAGCGGCACGGGTGATGGAGTTTTTTCATCAGCAATGCGGGATTCCTCGTGAGCGTTTACAGGCTGTGGGTTTTTCGCATTACAGACCATTTGTTCCGAATACCTCACTTGAAGAACGACGAAGAAATAGGCGGATTGACATCGTGGTTCCGGTTGACAGAGCGATGTTCACACGTCGCGGTGGCATAACAACTGACGCGCCGCCAAGCTTTAACGTTTGGGATTTGCGCTGATCAATGGCGAGGATTAAGAAAAATGAGCACGCGCATTGCTTCAGAGCACTATGAGCCACGAGAACGATGGTTGCTGACGTTTAACGACATCATGACTCTGATGCTCACATTTTTTGTGCTGGTACTCAGCATGTGTTCGCTTGATCTCGGAGCGGTTCAGAATATACAACAGGAAATGGCTCGCGCACTTCGCGGACCCGAACGCCGTATTACGACCGAACCGGGAATTGGTGGCATTCCGACATTCATAGAACAACCGCGACTTACCATTAAAGCGCCCGCACAATCCGACCAAGAAACGCACCGTCGCATGACTGACGATACATCTATGAGCGCTATTGCTACAGTGCTTCAGGATATTTTTAAGATTCCAGTCGTTGATGAAAAGACGGTCGTTGCTGACCCGGGCTCCCGCTCCGGAACGGCACGGCAGTATCCTGGTGTAATCGACGAAAGGTACTATGAACCGGGCGTTGTGTTGCTGCACCAGAACCGCGGTGTTGTCCTTCGATTACCCGGGAGCGTTCTTTTTCAGACAGGCAGCGCAGATCTTACGGATCGCGCATACCCATTGCTTGATGCAGTTGCCACGGCACTTGTAAAGACTGGCCTGCACGTGCTGATCGAAGGGCATACCGATGCACGTCCGGTTATTACAGCACGGTATGCGTCAAACTGGGAACTCTCTGCAGCGCGCGCTGCGCGCGTCGCAGAGTATCTCGTCGAGCACCATGGTATCAACCCCAAGCGTATTGGCGTATCGGGATATGCCGACCGGCGTCCCCTTGTTCCCAACGATACAGAGCGAAACCGTGATCTTAACCGACGCGTTGAAATCGTTTTTGAGCAGCCGTCGGCATAAAAATGTTTTGCAACAGGAGTGAGCTATGGCTGATGAGAAGGCAGATGAAAAAAAAGAACAACAAGCACCAGAGACAGAGAAGAAAAAAAAATCACCGCTGCTGCTGGTGATCATCATTGCCGTCGCAGGGCTCGTCATCGGTGGTGGCGGAGTTGTTACCTATATGTTGCTCAAAGGGAAGCCGACTGCTTCAAAACAGGAGCCTGTTGCAGGCAAAGAACTGGGGGAAAAAAAAGAGGCAGGCGGTCACGGTGGAAAACAGGAGAAACAGAAAGGAGAAAGCACGATCAAAAATATCGAGCCGTCCTTTATCGTCAATCTTGCCGGACCTACGCGGAGCTATTTGAAAGTCGATATGGCACTTGAACTGAGCGAGAAGAAGGTCGAGGCGGAGATCGAGAGCAAATTGCCGATGATCAAGGATGCAATCGTTCTAGTCCTCTCTGAGCAAACTCCTGATTCGATTGCCGACAATAGGGGGAAACTTCAGCTTAAGGATCAGTTGCTCAGACGTATTAACAATCATTTAACATCCGGGAAAGTGGTTAATATATATTTCACCAGTTTCGTCGTTCAATAGCGACGAGGATACGTGCCGTATGAGTCAGATTTTAAGTCAGCATGAAGTCGATGCACTGCTCAAAGGCATCGCCGGCGGTGAAATCGAAACCGAACAAGGGATCATGCCCGAGGAAGAAGGGCAGGCGGTTCTATACGACCTTACAAAGCCCGATAAAGCCGTCAAACTTCCCAAGCTCGTTGTCATCACCGACAAATTTTCTCGGACCTTCCGCATAACCCTCTCAAACACCATTCGCAAACTGGCGGAGGTTTCTTTTGATGCTACCGATGTGAAACGTTTTGATGAGTTTCTTAAAGAAATACCAGTGCCGTCAAATATCAATATTTTTAGCATGGAACCGTTGCGGGGCTATAATATTTTACTCATCGATTCGGTGCTGGTCTTTTACTTTGTCGATGTTCTGTTCGGTGGAAAAGGTTCTGAGCGGGCAAAAATCGAAGGACGTGAGTTTACGTCGATCGAAAATACTGTGATTAGAAAAATCGCGCGGGCAATTCTTGAGGATTGGGGTAAGGCATGGGAATCGTTTGTTTCGGTCAGGTGTGAGTATATCCGTTCTGAGGTGAATCCGCAGTTTGCCATGGTAGTGCCGCCGAACGATCTGTGCATAAGTATTACCTTTACCATCGAGATTGAAAATGTGTCAGGCATTATTACCATGTGTATCCCGTTCTCCAACCTCGAACCAGTGAAAGAAAAACTTATGGGTGATTACCATATCGAGGACATATCCAAAGATCCGTTCTGGCAAAAAGTTATCCGCCGTGAGCTTGAAAATGTTCCGGTTGAGGTCAGGGTGGAGCTTGGACGCACGCAGTTGAAGGGGCGGGACCTGCTATCGCTTTCGGTGGGTGATATCATTCCACTGAACAAGTTTGTTGCCGATGATCTTGATGTGTTGGTCTCCGGTATTCCCAAATATAAAGGACAGCCCGGAACATTCCATGGAAACAATGCGGTTCAGATAACCACATTACTCGAGAGGAGGTAATCCGTTATGGCACCAGGGCCTTCGGATGATGATCTTTTCAACACGACTGACGGTTCTGACAAGGGTCTTGAAGATATTTCTTGGGATGATCTTTCAGCAGAAACGGACAAGAGAAAGACTGATGTAGGTGGCACTGATGATGCAAAAAAACCGGCAGAGTTTTCAGAACTGAAGAAGACCGGTGTTGTCGCGGCTCCAAGCAATCTCGATTTCATCCTTGACATCCCACTTGAAGTGACGGTGGAGCTTGGCCGAACCACGATGCCGATATATGACCTCCTGCAGCTGGGAAGAGGATCTATTATCGAGCTGAATAAAATGGCCGGCGAACCACTTGAGATACTGGTCAACCAAAAGTTAATCGCCAAAGGAGAAGTGGTGGTGGTGAACGAAAAGTTCGGCATCCGTCTCACCGATGTGATTAGCCCGAAAGAGCGGATCGAAAAATTGGGGTAAGGGGCAATGCACGTTATGGATATAATCGGCTCGCAACCATGGCCGATGCTTGTGCAGATGGCAGGGAGCAGTGCCGAGGACGCCGTGCAGGTTAATTTTTTTGCTGCGTTTGTTCGGATCGCGGCAGTACTCGCCTGTGTCATCGGGCTTTTGCTGGTGCTCGCAACAGTGCTGAGAAAATACAACATGCTGCAACGGCCGTTACTCGGTTCCCAGAGAACTATCCGTGTCCTTGAGACCGCCTACATCGGCCCAAAGCAGTCGCTTGCCCTTGTACAGGCAGGGCACGAGATTTTTTTGCTCGGGTTAACCCAGCAGACGATCACGTTTTTATCAAGAATCGATATTCTTGGTAAAGATACCATCGGTGCCGGCACCGGAAACAAACAATTTTCAGAACTCCTCGCAACTGAGCTTTGTGACAAACACGGGGTGACACCCGTGGAGGGAGGAGTACGGCAGAAATGGGTATCATGGCTTGGACGCACGCTCGGAAAGTTTACGGCGCGCGATCTCAGCTCATAATGTGGTAGTTATCCATGCATCGTGCAGCAGCCATTCTTATTGCGTTTGTTTTTCTCGTGATGCCTTTTGTTGCATGCATTCCATCCGCACCCGCTGCGCCTATCCCGACAATACAGATCGGTATCGGTGATTCTGAGGAGCCGCAGGAAGTCGCAAAGACCCTGCAAATAGCGTTCATTCTCACCATCCTTGCACTTGCACCATCGATCCTTATCATGATGACCTCGTTTACCCGCATCATCATTGTTTTTTCTTTTCTCCGGCATGCGCTGAACACGCAGCAGATGCCGTCAAATCAAATTTTGATCGGGATGGCATTGTTCCTGACGTTTTATATTATGGCACCGGTATGGCAAAAAATTAATGATACCGCATTGCAACCCTATATGAACGAGCAAATTCCCCTGCAGGAGGCATTACATAAAGCAGCGGTGCCGCTTCGGGAATTTATGCTCAAACAAACAAAAGAGAAGGATCTTGAGCTCCTTGTCTCTATGACCAAAGGTGAACGGCCTCGCACCCCTGACGATATACCATTCACGACGATCATTCCCGCATTCATGATCAGTGAGGTTTCCACAGCCTTTTCTGTTGGTTTTCTCCTGTACATACCGTTTCTTGTTATCGATATGGTTGTTGCATGCGTACTCCTTTCTATGGGCATGATGATGCTGCCACCGGTGATGATCTCGCTTCCGTTTAAAATACTTTTATTTGTGCTTGTCGACGGCTGGAATCTGCTGATTGCATCGGTCATAAAGAGTTTCCATTGAGTTGCGGAGGAACGTTCAATCATGACCCCTGATTTTATTGTCACCATCGGCAAGGAAACGGTCTGGATGGTGTTGCTTGTCGGCGCACCGATGTTGATCCTTGGAAGCGTGGTCGGTATTTTAGTTGCGGTATTCCAAGCGGCAACCCAGATTCACGAAATGACACTGACGTTTGTCCCAAAAATTGTCGCTGTTATGATTGCACTGTTGCTTTTTTTGCCGTGGATTATGCGGGTGCTGATGGATTTCACGGTACGCATTTATACCAATATTCCGTTTTATATTGGCTAAATGAACCGAGTGGTTGACCGAGTCACCCCATGATGACGATGTCGTGGTCGCTTGAACAGATTGAAACCTATCTCCTTGTTTTTATCCGCACCAGCGCCATTCTGTTTGCAGTGCCGATTTTTGGCAGCAGGGATTTACCGATCATTGCAAAAATGGGCCTTGCACTGACGCTTGCATGGTGTGTATATCCCGGCATCAACATACCGCCAGAGTTACGCAGCGGCAATCTTGGCGTGTTGGTTCCGGCAATGATTGCCGAAATTGGTATCGGACTTGCCATTGGGTTTGCGGCGAGACTCTTCTTTGAAGCGGTGCAGATCGGCGGTCAGCTTATAGGATTTCAGATGGGGTTTGGTATTGTGAATGTTCTGGATCCGCTCAGCGGCGAAAATTTTTCCGTTGTTGCCCAATTGCAAAACCTGCTTGCCGTCATGCTGTTCCTTTGGCTGAATCTTCACCATGTCTTCTTTATGGCCATTGCTGGCAGTTTTGAGAGAATACCGCTTTTGCATTGCAGTTTGCCGGGACCGCTGATCGAAAACATTGCATCCATGTCGACGGCAATGTTCTCGGTCGCCATTAAACTTGCTGCGCCGGTTATCGCAGTGCTCTTGCTGTGTGATTGCGCAATGGGCATCCTCAACCGTGCTGCACCGCAGATGCATGTATTTATTTTATCCTTTCCGCTCAAAATTGCAGCGGGGCTTTTTGTGATCGGTATAACCATGCCGATGTTTTGCTTTATACTGAATAAAGCCTTCGGAAATCTCGGCCAGTATATTGCGCGCATTATTGTCCTTGGGAAGGCCGTGTGAATAGGGATTATGGAGGTGTGCTGTGGCAGAAACCCCTGATGGACAAGAAAAGACAGAACAACCGACCGGTCGACGCTTAAGCAAGGCCCGGAACGAAGGGCAGGTCGCAAAGAGTCAGGAGATAAATTTTGTCGCTGGGTTGTTTGCGGCACTCATTTATTTTAGTATCGCAAGCCACACGATGGTTGATGGAATGACCCGCACGGTGCACCGCATGTTTGCCCTGCTGCCGGATTTCAGATTAAATACCACGACCGCACTTGAGCTTGCACGGAATGCGGTAACTGATCTGATGATCATCGTCGGGCCGTTTTTGCTGGTGCTCTGTGTCGCTGCGATTATATCTAACGTCAGTCAGTTCGGAATCTTGTTTTCAACCGCTCCGATGCGCATAAGATTTGGTAAGTTCAATCCAATCACCGGACTGAAAAACCTTTTCAGTCTGCAACGTGTTATGGAGCTTGCTAAATCGATTGTCAAGCTGCTGGTAATCGGCATTGTGCCGTATCTCCTTATTACTTCAGAGCTTGAACAGCTACCGTTGATTATGGACATGACGGTGCAGGATATCCTCGGGTATATCGGTTCACAGCTCCTCCGAATCCTCCTCTACGTAGGGCTTTCGTTTGTGCTGCTTGCCATTACAGACTTTGTGTTCCAGCGGTGGAAATATAAGCGTGATTTGATGATGACCAAGGAGGAGGTCAAGGACGAATTCAGGCAGACCGAGGGCGATCCGCTCATAAAATCGAAAATCCGCAGTAAACAGATGGCGCTGCTCAGGAAGATCATGCTCGATAAAGTGCCGAAAGCCGATGTGGTTGTTACCAATCCGGTGCATGTTGCAGTTGCATTGCAGTATGACCGCACACGTATGGAAGCGCCGCAGGTTGTTGCAAAGGGCGCACGCCTGATTGCCGAACGGATTAAACAGATAGCACGAGAACACGGCGTTCCTATTGTTGAGAATAAGCCGCTTGCCCAATCACTGTATAAAATGGTTGATGTCGGTCAGACAATCCCCGAGACCTTATATAAAGCTGTTGCTGAAGTGCTTGCATACGTCTACACACGGCGTCAACGCGCGGCATGAACGATAGCCTCGCTCTTTTTATTTCGGCAGGCGATATAGCAGGATAGTGTATGGAAACCGTTGTCAGTCAGGACAGTAGGTTGAGGATGTTTGCAAAGAACAGCGACATTGCGATGTCGTTATGCGTCATCGGCATCCTCACCATTATGATTATACCGCTCCCCACATGGGTGCTCGATATTTTGCTGTCCTGCAATATTACCATTTCCGTGATCATGATATTGGTGAGCATGTATGTTGTTGAGGCGATCAGCATTTCGGTCTTCCCCTCATTTCTCCTGATCAGCACACTCTTTCGGCTTGCTCTGAACATTTCATCGACCAGACTGATTTTGCTCAACGGCGATCAGGGCATTGACGCAGCAGGGCAGGTGATCAAGGCATTCGGGAGTTTTGTGGTCGGCGGCAATTATGTGGTCGGAGCGGTGGTGTTTGCGATTCTGATCATTATCAACTTTGTGGTTATTACCAAAGGTTCTGGTCGCATCGCTGAGGTTGCTGCGCGATTTACTTTGGATGCAATGCCCGGCAAACAGATGAGCATCGATGCCGATCTTAACAACGGACTCATTACTGAGGAAGAAGCAAAAAACAAACGGATGCGGTTGCAGCGCGAGGCCGATTTTTATGGTGCCATGGACGGTGCGAGCAAGTTCGTTCGCGGGGACGTCACGGCAGGGATGATCATCACCTTTGTCAATATCATCGGGGGACTGGTGATCGGAGTTCTCCAAAAGGATATGACGCTTGCTGATGCAGCTCGTACTTATACGATTCTGACGATCGGCGATGGGCTCGTGAGCGCTATTCCGGCGCTCATCATTTCAACAGCGGCAGGTATTATCGTTTCGCGTGCGGCATCGGAAGGGCACATGGGAACCCAGATGGTTACCGAACTTGCTGTCCATCCACGCGCATTCGGAACAGCGGCCGGCGTCCTTACGTTTTTTGGTATCGTGCCCGGATTACCGACAATTCCGTTTTTTGTGCTCGCAGCTTTGGCGGGTTTTCTTGCATATACAATGAAGCAGGCCGAAAAGGCAGTGGCCACCGTGCCCCAGAAGCCTGAAAAGGTGCCATCACCAGGGATTGAGAACGTCGATGCGCTCCTTGATATCGACGACTTGGAGCTTGAAGTTGGCTATGGCCTCATCCCGCTGGTGGACAAAGCACAAGGCGGAGATCTTCTTGATAAGATACGCTCCATCCGTCGACAGTTTGCGCTCGATATGGGTGTTGTCGTGCCGCCGATTCACATCAGAGACAATCTGAAACTGCCACCGAATCAGTATGCGTTTCTCCTTCGAGGAATTGAAATTGCACGCGGCGAGGTAATGCCCGATCAATACCTTGCCATGGAAACCGGTGTGGTTGAACAAAAGATCGAGGGGATCCCGACCCGTGAGCCGGCCTTTGGGCTGCCCGCGCTCTGGATTTCGGCCGACAAACGGGAAAAGGCCCAAATGTTCGGTTATACGGTTGTTGATCCGACGACGGTACTCGGAACGCATATTTCCGAGCTTTTAAAAAACCATATTCATGAAATTATCGGCAGACAAGAGGTGCAGGCGCTGCTGAACAAAGTTGCGGAAAAGAATCCAAAGCTCGTTGACGAGCTAGTACCGGGGCTCCTCCCACTGGGTGCTGTCCAGAAAGTCATTCAAAATCTTCTCCGTGAGCGGGTTTCTATTCGGAATCTGGTTACGATTCTCGAGGTGCTTGCCGATTATGCACCGACCACAAAAAATACTGATATTTTAACAGAATATGTGCGGCAGGCGCTCGGGCGCCATATTACCCGACAGTATGTCGCTGACGACGGAAACCTTTATTTAATAACACTTGATCCGAACCTTGAGGACGTTCTGAGTAGAGCGGTGCAGCATACGGATCGTGAATCGTTCCTCTCGATTGATCCGACCACGGCACATCAGATTATCAAAAAAATAGAGGGGGTTATAAAGCGGTTCGAAGAAAAACAGGCATTGCCGGTGTTGTTGTGTTCACCGGCGATTCGGAGCAATGTGAAAAAACTTCTTGAGCGTTTTATTCCACACCTTGCTGTGCTGTCGCATACAGAAGTGGATACAAAGGTGAAAATAAAATCGCTTGGCACGATTTCGATAGGCAATGCAGCTTAAAAAATTTACGGCCCCGACGATCCACGAGGCGCTCAGGAAGATTAAGGCTGAGCTCGGTGATGATGCAATTATTTTCGACCTGCGAACGGGCAGCGGGAAAAGCGGCAGGACGCCAACCGGATCGCCATGGGTTGAGGTAACTGCGGCAATTGAGCGGAATCGCACTCCACGCTCTCCCTGCAGCAGCACCATTCCGTCGAGACTCACTGAACGCGTACGGAGTGAATGCACCAAAGATCGTGCTGCAGCAGCGATACCTCCGCAGACATGGTCGCTGCCATCTCAGGGGGATTGCATTTTGCAATGGGCAGCAACAAGTTATTCACCCTATTTGCAAAATATGCTACTATCCGGATTTACACATACATCGGCAGGATATTTAATCGGTGAGGCAGCAGCGGCATATGCAGGTGAACCACATGATGTTACCTTTGGGACGGTATTGCAGAATCATATCGGCAAATACTTAAAAATAGGCGGGCCAATCGTCCCGGTGACCGGGCAGAAAAAGAAGGTAGCATTCATTGGGCCAACAGGAGTTGGGAAAACGACAACGCTTGCCAAAGTTGCAGCGCATTATGCATGCCGCCATGACATAGACGTCAAGATTCTTACGATCGACACCTATCGCATCGCAGCGGCAGAACAGTTGAAGATTTACGGCGCGATTATGAATCTTGAGGTTGCAGTTGCTGCAGATAAAGAGGAGTTTGACAAAGCGCTGCAGCGATATGCCGATGCGGAACTCGTGCTGATCGACACGGCAGGCAGAAATTATCGGGATAGCATGCATTTGGCAGCGCTCGGCGCATGGCTTGGACAGTATCCCGACATTGAAACTTATCTTTTATTGAGTGCAGCGACAACGCCAGATGTTTTGAGTGCAACGCTGCGCTGTTTTTTGCAGCATCGAGTCAATTACCTCATTATTACGAAGATCGACGAGACGATTCGATTTGGTCATTTGTATGATATTCTTGCAGGATCCGGCCTGCCGATTTCATATGTCACCAACGGTCAGCGTGTGCCCGAAGACATTTTACCGGCAACAGCACCGTTGCTTGCGGAGCTGATGCTTAACGGATACGGCGACACGGCTCGGATTGCTGGCTGAATAACATCGGAAAGAGAACAGGAGGTTTCGCTTGAAGCACAAGGCCGATCAAGCAGCAACACTCAGAAAAATAATCGATATCGATACAACGGATGAAGCGCGGCTGTCCAGTACACTGCCTCGGGTGCTGTCAATTACCAGCGGTAAAGGAGGGGTTGGAAAAACAAACATTGTGGCAAATCTCGGCTACGTTCTTAGGCGGATGGGATATCGCGTGTTCATCCTTGATGCGGATATGGGACTTGCCAATATCGATGTGCTGCTCGGGCTTGCGCCTCGCTATACGTTTCAACATGTGTTCCAGGGGGAAAAAAAGCTTCACGATATCATTATCGACGGTCCGGCAGGCATGAAGATCTTGCCTGCAAGTTCCGGGGTGCAGGAACTGTCTGAGCTTACGCAAGAACAAAAGCTGTTTCTGCTCAGCGAATTTTCCGCCTTCGGCCGTCACGTTGATATTCTCCTTATTGATACCGGAGCGGGCATTTCTTCAAATGTCATGTACTTTAATATAGCGGCACAAGAGAAGCTTGTGGTGGTGACGCCTGAGCCTACGTCTATTACCGATGCCTATGCGATTATCAAGGTGATGGCACAGAAATACGCTGAAAAAAGGTTCAGCCTTATTGTCAATCAGGCAAAGGACGAGGATGAAGCACGGAGCCTCTACAGCAATTTAAGTTCGGTAGCAGAACGGTTTCTGAGCGTCGCGATCGATTATATGGGCTATATTGCCCATGATCCTCATGTGCCGCTGGCGGTCCGCAGCCAAAAGCTGGTTACCATGCTGTATCCTCGTGCTGCTGCGAGCCTGTGCTTTACAAAACTTGCAAAACGGTTGCTCGATCACCGACCAGACCAGACGGCAACAGGGAACATTGGATTTTTCTGGGATGCCTTGTTGACGTCATCCCCATAGCATGGCGTGTGTCGTTATTTATGTTCCAGAAAAAGAGAGCAGATGAACACTCGCAAGCAGTACCTTCTGCATACGGGACGATGGGGCCGCAGACTATTCCGGATCCCGCAGACGACAACGCATGCGACCGTGAGACGCTGATCCTAAAATACACCCCCTTCATTAAATACATCGCCGGGCGCATTGCCGTCCGTTTACCACCCCATCTGGATATCAACGATGTCGTTCACGCCGGCATTCTCGGCCTCATCGATGCAATCGATAAGTTCGATGCTTCAAAAGGGGTCCTGTTTAAGACATATGCCGAGTTTCGTATACGGGGGGCGATCCTCGATAGCTTGCGGGAAATGGATTGGGTCCCGCGGTCGGTCCGCAAGAATGTAAGCATTCTCGAGCGTACGTACAGTGAGCTTGAAAAGAAGAATAACCGTCCAGCAACCGATGAGGAAGTCGCTGCAGCACTGAATATCGAAATTGAAAAGCTCCAGGAAATGATTGCCCAGGCGAGCGGCATTACCTTGCTCAGCCTTGAGATGCTCACCCCACACGAAGATGCCCGGTTAAAGCTGCTCGACTGTCTCATCGATACAAACGCTTCGACACCGCTCACCTTCTTGAAAAACCTTGAAATTCGTGATATCGTTGCCGATGCCATAGCCGCTCTGCCTGAAAAGGAACGTATGGTGGTGTCGTTGTACTATTATGACGATTTGACGATGAAAGAAATCAGCCACATTATGCACCTGACCGAATCTCGAATTTCACAGTTGCATACCAAAGCGATCCTCAGGCTTCGGGGAAAGCTTCAAGATATCATTGGAGAGCACACCGCAGCTGCATAAGTGTGGCATATGACAAAGGAAGAAAAGAAACCGGTTACAAAGGTACAGTTAGACAGTGAAGATATCCTGCCCGATGAAATACCTGCAGATACCGCTGCCGGTGAAGAGGCAGGAAATGCTGCGGAGCCTGCGCCTGATGATGCAAAAGTTACGCTCGATATTGAGGGTGTCCTCGACGAAGACATTCCCCAGGAGCTTGAAATTCCCGCTGGGCTCAAGGGGCCGGCACCGGAACAGGCGTCAGTACCTGCATCAGAGTTGCACCATGCTGCAAAACCTGCTCGATTTGACTTTACCCGAATTAAACAGCTGCCGGTTATCAAAATCGCTCTCATTGGAGGGAGCGTTGCTTTTGTAGGTGCCATGACGCTGCTAGTCGTTGCTCTGGTGCTGCGGCTGGCATCTGATCAGGAGGGTAATGAACACGTCCGGGAAAATACGGAGCAAGAGATCGCTTCTGGTGAAGAGCAAGCGGACAATGCCACAGGGCAGAAAAAACCGAAGCATGTCGAGATCGAGCTTGAACCTTTTGTTATTCCTGTCCAGGGAGGTTCGCAGGGATATGTACGCCTTGCCGTCGTGCTTCAGGTTAAACATGATGCCGTAGCACTGGTTAACCGCAGTCGTGATCAGATGCGATTGACAATTTACAACATGCTCATTTATACCGATATGGAAACGTTTCGTTTGGAAGACAAACAGAATGGCCTTTGTCAGGAGCTTTTAAAGAGGCTCAATACGGTGTTGGCAGGTGATTGTATCGTGGGCGTCGGGTTGAGCCGTGTACTGATCCTGTAGCAAAACATGTTTTCGGTTCGGAGTGCCAGAAGATGTTGCGTCAGTATTATGATGATCAAAAAATTGGCTTTGCTTTTATCGGGGCATCGATTAAAGGAATCGTCCATAATATTAATACACCTCTTGCTGCTGTCATGGGCAGATCGGAGATGCTTCAGCTTAGACTCAGCAAACTGAAATCATCAGACACGTGCACGATGACGCCTGAGGATCTTGACCGCTGCATCAAAGATGTTGCATTAATCCTTGAGAACAGTATCAAGTTGTCAGACATTATGAAAGGCGCGATGAAAATGGCTCTTCTGACCGAAGGACAGCAAGCACAGCCGGTCAGGATCGATCAGATCCTCAAAGATGAGCTCGATTTTTTACAGGCAGATATGTTTTTCAAGCACAGCGTCACCAAACACTATCATATAGCGGATCCTCTTCCTGCACTCCACGGCATTCCGCTCCATTTTGCCATCAGTTTTCTAGAACTTATCGATAACAGTCTTCGTGCCATGCAAGATACGCCAGACAAGGAATTAACTGTGGCTGCAATGGCAGACGGTCAGGCGCTTCGCGTGGTGATTCAGGATACCGGTTGCGGGATCGATGCCGTGCAGCGTGACCTGATTCTTAATCAATTGCACAGCGCTGCACCGCAAGCACTGTCCGGTGAAAAAGGGCTCCAGCGTGTTGCACGGTTGCTCGCACCATATCAACCGAAATTTGAAATAAAGAGCATGCCCGGGAGCACGAATATAACGATTACGTTTCCTGTTATGCCCGCATAATTTCAGGTTCGGTATATACAACGGTGACTGTTGTTGTTTTGCACGTTGGATAAAACAACAAACAATTCTTTATTAAACCAAAAAACTATATTCTCGGTGAGGCCTCATGGCAGGGATTATCGAACACCAGCAAGGCATCCTCCACAGCCAGCTTGTCGAAAAACTCCAACAGGTCAAGCAGGAGCATATGAACGTGTATCAGCAGTATGCCGGTGCTGCGCTTGAACAGCAGAATATACGGGAGAAGCATATAGTGCCAGAAACTCATACGCCCCGTGATGTTCGGATCGATACGGAAAAAAAGAAACGCCTCAGTGAGGCAGCACGACGTAAAAGAAAAGGCGCGGGGAAACCGAAGGAAGAAGAGGGCAAGGGATCGTCAGGAAGTTTACTTGACATTGTTGCCTGAATGAGACGCCCTGTATCAAAAATATATATATGTGTTTTGATTCCGGATTATTGTTGTGCTTTCACTGCAGCCACTTATAACATTATGCGTTGATGTTTCGGTAATCGTTTTGCTCATAGCGATTTTTATCCGCATCGGACGAATGCGCAACCATAGTGTTGATCCAACCCAGATTAAGCCTCTTGAACTCTCACTGAAAAAAACGATCAACGATTCAATGCGGGTGAGCGATGAGCTCAGCACCCGCCTCGATGCAACCATGCAGGAGCTTGTGCGGCTTTTACAACGGATTGAAGCAAAAGAAAAGCAATTGAGTGCATCGATTGCACGGGCAGAGGAACTTGCAGACCAGCTCAACGACCAGCCCCATGGCCCTTTTTCAGGTGCAGGGCCGTATCAAACAGCCATTGCATTGATAGGGCAGGGGATGTCTGATGACGATATCTATCGTCAGTGCCGCATCAGCCGTGAAGAGATCAAGCTCATGCGCCAACTTTATCAGGTGCGGCAGCACCACGGCTCCTAATCTGTATCTTCAGGGAGATATTCGTGCAGGAACACAGAAAAAGTCCTCGCTGTGAAACGAAGATAGACATTCTGTTTAAGGAATCGGGTGCCTTTATCCGTTCGTATATGCTCAATGTGAGCAATGGCGGACTTTTTTTGAAGACAGACAAGCCGCTTCCTATAGATACGACGGTCACCTTGTTGATCCGCCTGCCGGGGCAATCCGAACCAATGGAGCTGCAAGGATGTGTGGTATGGACAAATCCACGCGGGAAAAACACAACATTTCCCTGCGGGATGGGTATTCAATTTACGAATATAACACCGGAACAGAAAAAAATTATTGATGACTTTGTGGCACAGCACCGCGAGCACATAAAAGAATACGGACCGTTATAATTTAGTGCTAATAAATAAAGGAATCATAGTGAGTTGTATAGATTATTTAATACTCGTTATAGATATTGGCAATACTCATGTTGTCTGTGGCCTGTACAAACATCATGCACTTATTCATTTGGAGCGGTGCGATACTGCCGTATTGCAGAAACGTGCGGCGTGTATCACCTTCCTGCAAGCATTTTTCGATGCTGTGCAATTGGATCCGTGCTCGCTTGACGGTATTGCAATTGCAAGTGTCGTACCCAAGGCAACTGCTTCGCTATGTCGTGCTTGCTTGAATTTTTGTCGGCGTGAGCCGCTGATTATCGGTCCGGAGCTTGAGCTTGGAATACGCATTGCGTACACAACACCTCACACACTCGGCACCGATAGAATTGTCAATGCTGTTGCCGCTTTTGAAAAATATAAGCGGGGCCTCATTGTTATCGATTCCGGCACGGCAACGACATTTGATGTTGTGACCGACGATGGATGCTACCAAGGCGGGGCCATTGCACCGGGCATTACCATGATGCGCGATGCACTGTCGCACCGGACTGCACAGCTTCCTTTCATTACACTCGAATGGAACGGCCGTGCGATCGGAAGCAGTACGATCGAGTGCCTCCAATCGGGCATTGTTGCTGGTTATGTATCACTTGTTGACGGTATGGTCGAGCGGATGCGCCTCGAAGCTGGAAAGAATTTGTATGCAGTTGCTACCGGAGGTTTGTCTGATTTATTGGCTCGGTACAGTAAGACAATTGATGTGGTAGAGCCTCATTTAACGCTTGAGGGGATACGATTAATTTATGGGAAAAACAAGAAAAATAATTTCCGGCATAATCATTACAACGCACACCTCAAGCATAGGGATCGCAACCCGTCGCCACCCTGTATATACAAGGACATGCCTTTGGCAAAAAAAAATATACTACGGCGGAGGGGTACATGAGAGGAGCATAAAACGTATTGGCATGCATGTTCTTTTTTTCTATAATTACCAAAATCTTTTAGTTATAACTATACTAACCTCAGGGGAGCTCTCTCGTGTTTATCATCGGTAATTTACTCATGGCGTTAGCAACGGTTGTCCATTATGTGTTAAATATCTATATGTGGTTGGTTCTTGCGCGGGCTGTGCTTTCATGGGTGAACCCTGATCCGTATAATCCTATTGTACGGTTTTTGTATGCAACGACCGAGCCGGTGCTCTACCGGATTCGTCGAACACTGCCGCTCCCGATGGTTGGCCTCGATCTATCGCCAATTGTCGTTTTCCTCGTGATCATTTTTCTTGACAACTTTTTGGTCCCGACGATGCAACAACTTGCAATGAGGCTGCAGTAGACATGTCACCCCAGAAAAGAACAATAAGCGCTACCGACAATGATGTGCACGGACTTAGTTTGACATCAAACGACATCATACAACAGAAATTTGCGGTCAAATTTCGCGGCTATGACGTGCACGATGTTGATTCGTTTCTTGAGGTTGTTGCTGCAGAATTCGATCGGCTGCTTCGTGAAACAACACACTACAGGGATGAACTTCAGAGATTGCGGCATGAACTAGATTCTTTTAAAAAAAAAGAAGAAAGTATCAATGCTGCGTTGCTTAACGTACAGCGAATTGTTGACGAGGTGAAGGCAAAATCGGCAGCAGAATCAGAACGGATCCTTTCAGAGGCGCGGCAGGAGGCAGAACGTATCATCAGCGAGTCACAGCAGAGTGCCTGCAAACAGCAAGAGCAGCTCCAAACCTTGCGGGAGAAAACCGAACAGGAGCGCGCCGCGTATCTTGAAAACGCGCGCAGACAGGCCGAGCAGATCGTCAATGAGGCGTATCAAAAAGCAGCCGAGCGTTATGCAGAGGTTGATGCTCTTAAAGAGCAGGCTACTGCTCAGGCTCGTGCTATGCTTGAAGATGCCCGAAAAGAATCAGAACGGATCATGCAGGAGCTGCAAAAGAAAAGCGCAGATATTTATGAGAAACTGGGCTACTTGAAAGAAAAGGCGCATGAGGAGGCACAGAAATTAATCGACGATGCACGATTAGAGGCAGATCGCATTCGCAATGAATTGCAACAAGCAAGGGCACAGGCTGAAGAGGAGCTCAATCTTATAGCGCAACAAAAATATCAGCTTCAGGCTTCGATGAAGGCACTCCTTGAAACACACCTTAAACTTCTTGAAACCGGATCAACGCAGGCATGACCAAGGCAACTTTTTGCCGCTCTTGCCCCGGCGGCGTTCAAATTCGACTTATCGTTTTACCGCGGTCATCGAAGGCTGCAATCGTCGGTATCCACAACAATGCCCTTAAAATAAAACTGACCAAGGCGCCTGTGGATGGTGCTGCAAACGATGAATGTTGTCGCCTTATGGCAAAAACATTTAACGTCCCGATAAGTGCTGTGAGAATCGTTCGAGGAGCAACATCGCGGCATAAGCTGGTGTCGATAGCGGGGATTGATGAGAAGAACATACGTGATATGTTCGGGTGATTATACCGCGCGTCATAATGCACGGCATTGCGGAAAAACGTGCGTTACGGTGATGATGCATAACCGAGCTTTTTGAGAGCTTTTATATTTTTGCGCCAGTATTTTTCAACCTTCACCTGCAGATCAAGATATACCGGATACCCGAGAAAACTTTCAATATCGATGCGGGCTTCCTGCCCAATCTTTTTTATCTTCGTGCCGTTTTTACCGATTAAAATCCCCTTCTGTGATTCTTTTTCAAGATAGATTGATGCCCGGATATAGGCACCACCGCCGGGTCGTTCCTTCATATCCTCGATGACGACAGCACTGCTGTATGGAATTTCATCGCGGGTATTGTAGTAGATTTTTTCACGGATGAATTCGGCAATGAAATTCCGTTCGATCTGGTCGGACATGATATCCGGCGGATACAAGGGAGGTGATTCGGGGAGGTGCTGGACGGTCAGATCAAGCAGGCGTTCCACATTGTCGCCGGTACGGGCCGACACAGGAATGATTTCGTGGAACGCCATTTTTTTACTGTAAGCATCGATGATGGGGAGCAGCGTAGGCTTGTGCACGGTATCGATTTTATTGATGATAAGAAAGACCGGCTTGGCGCACCGCCGCACATCATTGATGATGTTAATTTCAGGATCGCCTGGCAGATGGGGATCAACGAGCAGATAAATGAGGTCGGCATCGGTAAACGTTCGCAGCGCATGATATACCATATATTGACCAAGTTTGTCTTTAGGGCTGTGTATGCCGGCGGTGTCGAAGAAAATGATCTGGGCAGCATCGGTGGTGAGGATGCCTTTGACGACACTGCGCGTTGTTTGAGGATGAGGGCTGACTATGGCAAGTTTAGAACCGACGAGTCGGTTAACCAGCGTTGACTTCCCCACATTCGGCATGCCGGCAACCGATACATAACCAGCTCGAAACGATGGCTGAAGCTGCATGAGGCACCTTTACCATTTTTTTGTTTTGAGAATTTTTGCCCATTCGTCGCGGAGCGATACCGTGCGGTTGAATACAAGTCTGTTCGGACCGCTGTCAGTCGTATCAACACAAAAATATCCGAGACGTTCAAACTGGAACCGATCCCCCGGTGCCGCTCCTTCAAGGCTTGGCTCGACTTTGCACCCCTTGAGAATCTCGAGGGAATGAGGATTGATTATGTCTTTCAAATCTCCGTCATATGCTCCCGGATCGGGCACCGTGAAGAGGTGATCGTAGAGGCGCACCTCTGCATCGAGGCTATGCGCCGCCGACACCCAATGGAGCGTAGCCTTTACTTTTCTCCCATCAGGTGCATCCCCGCCACGGGTATCGGGATCATACGTGCAATGCAGGACGGTCGGCATGCCCGTTACCGGATCTTTTTCAACATCGACACACCGTATAAAATAAGCATACCGGAGCCGCACCTCTCTGCCCGGTGCTAGACGGAAAAATTCTTTGGGGGGATTCTCCATGAAATCATCTTGTTCAATGTACAATGTTTTGCTGAACGGCACCAGGCGTGTTCCGGCCGCAGGATCTTCAGGATTGTTGATTGCAGACAGATATTCTGTTGCTCCTTCAGGATAATTGTCAATCACGACGGTCAGTGGCCGCAGCACTGCCATGACGCGCGGGGCATGTTTGTTGAGGTTTTCCCTCACGCAATGCTCGAGAAGTGCCATATCGACCGTGCTCTCCCGCTTGGCAACGCCGATTCGGTCACAGAACGCACGGATCGATTCCGGCGTGTACCCGCGACGCCGCATGCCTGCAATGGTCGGCATCCGGGGATCATCCCATCCAAAAACGTATTTTTTTTCCACAAGTTCAAGCAGCTTTCGCTTGCTCATGAGCGTATAGGTGAGGTTAAGGCGCGCAAACTCTATCTGGCGCGGGTGGCAACCAAGATCAAGCTGGTCAAGGAACCAGTCGTACAACGGACGGTGATCTTCAAATTCAAGCGTGCAGATCGAATGGGTAATGCCTTCGAGTGCATCAGAAATGCAATGGGCAAAATCATAAGTCGGATAAATGCACCATGCGGTTCCGGTCCGGTGATGGGCAACGTTGAGAATGCGGTACATGACCGGATCACGCATATTGAGGTTCGGAGATGCCATATCGATTTTTGCGCGCAAAGTGCGCGATCCGTCGGGAAATTCTCCGGCTCGCATACGCGCAAAAAGTTCAAGGTTTTCTTCGACGCTTCGGTTGCGATACGGGCTGTTTGTTCCCGGTTCGGTCAGGGTTCCGCGATAACGGCGCAATTCTTCGGGGCTTAAATCGCAGACAAAGGCTTTACCCTTTTTGATAAGCTCAATTGCGCATTGGTAGAGCCGCTCAAAATAGTCCGATGCATAAAACAGCCTTTCTTCCCAGTCAAAACCGAGCCAGCGAACATCTTCCATGATTGCCTGCACGTATTCGACATCCTCCTTGCTGGGATTGGTGTCATCGAACCGCAGGTTGCACAGGCCGCGATAATCGCGCGCAATGCCGAAGTTCAGGCAGATCGACTTTGCATGGCCGATGTGCAGGTACCCATTCGGCTCTGGTGGAAAACGGGTATGTACCCGTCCGTTGTTTTTACCTGCGGCAAGGTCTGCATCGATAATATCGCGGATAAAATTTGACGGCTGCATCTGGTTTGATGATCGAGAAGCACCCTGTCCTGTCTCGGAATGTTTTTGTTTTATCTCCTCCATCAGTTCACCATCCCCTATGACGTTCCATTAATTTGTGTTGCCTGCTTGAGCGATCGCACAAACTGTGCGACACGGTTTTTCATATCAGTTTTCCCTATTCGGGATTCGATAATTTTGATGAGGGCACTGCCGACGATCACTGCATCAGCATATTGCGCGATCGCACGGACATGCTCGGGTCGCGAAACACCAAAGCCGATACCAATGGGGAGGTCGGTGTACCGTCTGATACGTGTGCACGCTTTATCCATCGCCTCAGCAAGCCGATCTCGGGCACCGGTAACGCCGGTCACGGAAACATAGTAGATAAACCCAGATGCCATGCTGGCAACAAGTTTCATGCGCGCAGGGGTACTTGTGGGCGCAAGAAGAAAAATCATATCAAGTTGATGGCATCGCGCTGCCTGATGCAAGGCACCTGCTTCTTCCGGCGGGAGGTCAACAACCAGCAATGCATCGGCACCGGCCGTTTGAGCATCCTTGCACAGGCGATCGAGTCCGTATTGTAAAAACGGATTATAATAGCCAAACAGGATAACTGGCGTTTCGCAGTACGTGCGCATGCGCCGGACAAGCTCAAATACACGGTCCATCGAAAACGGGTGCTGCAAGGCGCGCTGGGAAGCAGCCTGGATGGTCGGTCCGTCTGCCATGGGATCTGAAAACGGTATGCCGAGCTCAATCATATCTGCGCCGCTATCAACAAGACAGCGCAAAAGCGCCCCGGTTGTATCAGGATCGGGGTCGCCTGCGGTGATGTATGTGATGAGCGCCCGTTGGCGCTTACGTTTCAAATGCTCAAAAGTTTCTTGAATCCGTGTCATGAGACTATACCGAGGTTCAAGTTTTGTTCGTTATGCATCGTAATAATCGTTTATGCAGTTCTACTGCAGCAGAGAGATATCAGGGGTATTATGTTATGTTCATGCCCATTTTGTCTGCGACGATATGGATGTCCTTGTCGCCTCTGCCTGAAAGATTGACGACAATAATCGATCCCTTTTTGAAAGTGCGCGCATTTTGTTTGATGTACGCGAGCGCATGGGCGCTTTCGAGTGCAGGGATAATGCCCTCGTATTGACACAACTCATTAAACGCTGCAAGCGCTTCATCATCGGTTACCGCCGTGTATATGACTCGGCCGGTGTCTTTTAAAAAACTGTGCTCTGGGCCAACCCCCGGATAATCAAGACCGGGAGCTATGGAATGGGCAACGCTGACCTGACCGGCAGCATCTTGCAAGAGGTAGCTCTTTGCGCCGTGGAGCACACCAGGCTTGCCCGCACAGAGCGATGCAGAATGCGGGCCACGGCGAAGCCCAACGCCTGCTGCTTCAACACCGATTAGTTGAACCGACGTTGTTTTGAGAAATGGGTAGAAAATACCTATGGCATTGCTGCCCCCGCCGACACAGGCAACGATGAAATCGGGCAGCCTGCCTTCGCGGAGAAGGATCTGGCGTTTTGTTTCTTCACCGATGATTTTTTGAAAGTCGCGTACCATCATCGGATAAGGGTGCGGTCCTGCAACAGAGCCGATGATGTAAAACGTTGTTTTGACATACGTGATCCAATCGCGCATCGCTTCATTCATGGCATCTTTGAGCGTACATGAGCCCGAGCTGACCGGTATAACGCGCGCGCCAAGGAGTTTCATTCGAAACACGTTCGGTGCCTGACGCTTGACATCTTCGGCTCCCATGAAAATATCACACTGCAGCCCAAACCGGGCGGCAACCGTTGCCGTTGCGACGCCGTGCTGACCGGCGCCGGTTTCTGCGATGATACGGGATTTCTTCATGCGCAGGGCGAGCAGTATCTGTCCGACGGTGTTGTTAATCTTATGTGCACCGGTATGATTGAGGTCTTCGCGTTTCAAATATATTTTCAGCCCGTAGTGCTGTGACATGCGTTTTGCAAAATAGAGCGGCGTTGGTCTGCCGACAAACTCCTGGAGCAATAATTTTAGTTCCCGCCTAAAAGCAGGGTCATTGCGGTAGTGCATATATGCACGCTCGAGCTCAAGCAGCGCCGGCATGAGGGTTTCGGATACAAACCGGCCGCCATAATCGCCGAAGTGCCCTAGTGCGTCTGGAAGTTTTTTCATAAGGCGTTTATCGATAATGTTCGGTATAAGAAAATATTAGACGTTACCTTGAAAAATATTTGATGTTGCTTGCTAGCCATTGTTATCACCGTTCATGATTCAGCAAACGACCGGATGGCACCCGATAAGTTCGCGCAGCTTGTTACCTGGTGAAGGTGCACGCATAAGCGCTTCGCCGATTAGGAAAGCATCGACCCCAACATCCAGCAAGCGACGAATGACCTCCGCTGAATCAATCCCGCTCTCACTGACAACGATTTTATCGTCGGGAACTGCGGCACATAATGATATGGTCGTTGCAATATCGGTAACGAATGTCTGGAGGTTTCGGTTATTGATCCCAACAATCTGGGCACCGGCATCAAGCGCTCGATCAAGTTCATCGCGGGTGTGAACCTCAACAAGAGCATCAAGCGAGAGGCTTTGTGCACACGAAAGCAGCTCACATAAACGGGTGTGCTCAAGCGCTGCAACGATCAGCAGCACGGCATCGGCACCGTACACCCGCGCCTCGTACAGTTGATAGGGATCTATAATAAAATCCTTTCTCAGGAGCGGCAAGGAAATGGTTTGCCTGACCGCTGCCAGATACTCAAGTGATCCCTGAAAGAAATGATGTTCTGTAAGTACTGATACGGCAACGGCACCAGCCTGCTCGTATTCACGGGCAATGGCACACGGATCGGCATCTCCTCTAATGATGCCTTTTGATGGCGAAGCCTTTTTCACTTCAGCAATTACCCTGACACGACGAGAGTCCCCTGATATGAGGGAAGCAGAAAAATTTTTGGTCGGTTGAGCCTGTTGGGCGAGCGTAACAAGGCACTCCAAGGGTATTGCTTCACGGACTGCATCGAGATTTCTGCGTTTATATGCAATGATATCGTCAAGAATCATGTCGGTGCGAGCTTGTGAGAAAGTTCTTTGAGGGCATTAAGCTTACGAAGGGCGGCGCCGCTGTCAATCGCCTCTGCAGCAGCACGTATACCGTCGGCAAGATCGGACACCATACCTGCCACCATGATTGCGGCGCCGGCATTTAGCAATACGCAATCCCGCGGTGCGCCGGGAGCTCCACGAAAGAGCGCCTCGATGAGAGCGGCATTTTCCCGTGCTGTTCCGCCGAGGAGTTCATGCTTGTGGTAACTTGCTATGCCGTACGATGCCGGATTGAGGATCCAGCGGGTTAGCGCGCCATCACGAAGTTCATGCATGATCGTCTGGCCGGTAACAGTAATTTCATCAAGGCCGTCTTCCCCGTAAACCACAAGCGCGCGGGTTTTGCCGAGGCGGCGGAGAACCTGTGCGATTTTTTCAGCAAGATCGCCGTGATAGACGCCAATGAGTTGGCGCTGAGCGTCGGCGGGATTCGTGAGCGGACCGAGTATATTGAAAATGGTTCGGATTCCGAGAGAGGCACGGACCGGTGCTGCATGCTTCATGGCACGGTGAAAGGTCGGGGCAAAGAGAAAACCGATGCCGATTTCATCGATGCATGTTGCGACAGCTTCCGGCGGTATAGTGATCGCAATGCCAAGCGCTTCCATGACATCGGCGCTGCCGCATCGGCTTGAGACAGAACGGTTGCCGTGCTTCGCAATACGGACACCTGCACCTGCTGCCACAAAAGCAGCAGCAGTCGAGATGTTAAACGTTCCGGCATCATCGCCGCCGGTGCCGACAACATCAACAATGCCATCGCGTGACCTGAGCGGCAGCGGAAGCGCTTTTTCGCGCATAAGGCGTGCAGCCCCGGTGATTTCATCAACCGATTCACCCTTCATGCGGAGTGCGATGAGAAATGCGGCGATCAGGGCTTCAGATGCGTTCCCTTCCAATATCTCGTTCATGGCGGCAAACATTTCATCTTCGCTGAGATCGCGGCGCTCGCTCACTTTTTTGACTGCATTGCGGAGGATGTCGCTCATAAAACCGGTCTTTCGTATAATGCTGCGGTTAGGTATGGGCGCGTGTTGCCCAAAATTTTTCCGCCATCCACAGAAAATTGCGCAAAAGATCTTTGCCCTGCCGGGTGAGTATTGATTCGGGATGGAATTGAATACCGCATACCAAAAAATGCTGGTGTTGCAATCCCATAATTTCACCATGTTCGGTCCATGCGATGATTTCGAGCTCATCCGGGAGATTCTCCCGCTTGACGATCAGCGAATGGTAGCGCGTAGCTTCAAAAGGGTTGGCAAGCCCGCGGAACAGTCCGGTGTCGTTATGAAAAATCAGCGATGTCTTGCCGTGCATAATACGGCGGGAACGCACCACTGTACCGCCAAACACCTCGCCGATACATTGGTGGCCAAGGCAAACACCGAGTACTGGATAACGACCGGCCGCGGTGCGGATAATCTCCTTTGATATGCCGGCATCGGCGGGGCGACCGGGACCGGGCGAGACGACAATCTTTGACGGCTGCAGGCGCTTGAGGTCTTCTGGCCTGAGTGCATCGTTGCGGTATACACGCACCGTTTCACCCAGCTCTCCGAAATACTGCACCAGGTTATACGTGAAGGAATCGTAATTATCGATCATCAGCAGCACCGCTCATTCCCTCCATGGGCGATGCGGATCGCCTTCAGCATACCGCGCGCTTTGTTGACAGTTTCCTGATATTCTCGTTCGGGCTGTGAGTCAAGAACAATACCTGCGCCTGCCTGAACATAGATGTTGTTGTTTTTCACAAGCATCGTACGGATGGTGATGCAAAAATCCATGTTCCCGGAAAAACCGAAATAGCCAACCGCGCCTGCGTAAGGACCTCGCCGATGACGTTCAAGCTCTTCGATAATTTCCATAGCGCGGATTTTTGGGGCGCCGGTAACGGTGCCTGCAGGAAAACACGCCGTGAATACGTCAAAGGCATCATTGCCTTTTTTGAGCGTCCCCTTCACATTGGAAACCAGGTGCATGACATGCGAATACCGTTCGACGGTCATGAGGTCATCGACACGCACTGTGCCGATTTCTGCAACCCTGCCGACATCGTTTCTTCCAAGATCGACCAGCATGATATGCTCGGCGCGTTCCTTGGGGTCATTCCGAAGCTCGTGCTCAAGCCGCAGATCTTCATATTCATCGGCACCGCGGGGACGGGTGCCCGCGATCGGTCGGACAACAATTTCATTGCGCTCAAGCCGAACCAGTACTTCAGGCGAAGAACCAACAAGCGCGGCGTCATGAAGCTGCATGAAATACATGTACGGCGAAGGGTTCACAACACGAAGCGCGCGATACAGTTCGAAAGGATCGGTGCGCAAGGG